>JAAYCJ010000086.1 GCA_012729815.1 Phycisphaerae bacterium
GCGTGGTCAGGTGATCGTTCAGCGACACCTCGCGGGCCGCTGTATTGCTCAGAGCCTGAAGCTTGGGGTCCTCGTCGTCAAAGTGCGTCCGCCGCGGGCCGTAATCCGAATACTCCGACGGGTCGAATTCCGAGTCCATGCTCTCGAGCCGCTCGAAATCATCGCGGTTCGAGTTGTCGTCCTGAACGATCAGCTCGCGCTCCGCCTCCGCCACCGCCGGTTCCGGCTCCGCAGCCGCAGGCTCGGCCTCGCCGTCATTGCCCGGCTCGCGAAGCTCCAGCACCGGGTTCTTCTCCATCTCCTGATCGACCCGCTCCTCCAACGCCGCCAGCGGAAGCTGCAAAATCTCCATCGACTGGATCATCCGAGGAGCCAGCTTCAGCTTCTGTTCGAGCCTCAGTTGTTGTAACGCATCGAGTCTCATGGCGTCTGCTACTCACCATCGGGCAGTTGCCACTGCCGGTTGATTTCATTATACCGTCCGGGCCGCCCGATGCCACCCTGACCGGTATTGATCCGCGACAACCGCCGAAGTCCTTGGTGGGCCGCGGGATAGGCCGCCTCTAGACGTTTCCTTGCCACCATTATTCTAGCCCTCGGGCCAAAAGACAAAGGCAACGGTTTTCCCGCTGGTATGCCGTCAAGCCCCTCTGTACAATGCAGCATTGCGTTTTGGCAGGAGTTCGCTGGATGGCCTCGAACGTCAAAATACTGGCCCACCGCGGCGTCAGCGGCCTGTACCCGGAAAACAGCCGCATCGCCATGGAAAAATCGGTCGAATTGGCCGTCGATGGCATCGAGACCGACCTTCGGATCACTTCCGACGGTCAGATCGTCCTGATGCACGATGCCGCCCTCGACCGCACCACCGACGGGACCGGGGCCGTGATCGACCACACCCTAGACCAGTTGCGCCAGCGGCGGCTGAAAGGGCCCGCCGCGGCCGGCGCCGACTGCTATCCGGACCAGACCGTCATGACGCTCGACGAGCTGTTTGACCTGCTCAAATCCACCAGTCTGCACCTTCGGCTGGAGGTCAAGGAAATCGGCTTCGAATCGCTGCTGGTCGACAGGATCAAGCAGGCCGGCCTGGTCGAGCGGACGATGGTCTCCTCCTTCATCCCGACCGTGCCGCTGGCCGTCAAAACCGTCGACCGCACCATCCGCACCGCGCTGCTGACCAGCCGCTTCGATCCGGCCGTCTTCGAACAGATCCTTCCCCACGTCGACGGCGTCGATCTCGGCGTCAACGACGCACTGACCGCCGACGTCGTCCGGCGCGTCCGCGACCACGGCCTGGCCGTCAGCTTCTGGACCATCGACCGGGTCGAGGACTTCCGCCGGGCACTCCAGTTCGAGCCGGACTACATCATGAGCAACATCCCGCAGCGGATGCTCAAGGAACTGGGCCGGCAGGTGCCCCAGTGGGCCGACTCCGCCGCGTAATCGTCATTCCATCGTCAAACGTATTAAAGCAAAGTCTTGTTCCAATAAAGGTCACCCATGAAAACAAGCGAATTCCCCTGGCGGCAGATCCACCTCGACTTCCACACCTCTCCGCACGCGCCCGACGTCGGAGCCGACTTCGACCCCGATGAGTTCGTCCGCACCCTCAAGGACGCCCGCGTCAATTCAATCACCTGCTTCTCCCGCTGCCACCACGGCATGATCTACCACGAAACCCAGTTTCCCGCCAAACACCCGAACCTCAAACGCAACCTCCTGCCCGAGCAGATCGAAGCCTGCCACCGCGCCGGAATCCGCGCCCCGATTTACATCACCGTCGGCCTCGACATGTACCAGTGGGAGCATGATCCGGGCATCGCCCAGATCTCCCGCGACGGCAAGACCATCGCCGGCGCCGGAACCCTCCAGCCGGGATGGGTGATCCTGTGCTTCAACAGCCGCTACATCGACTACGTCGTCGAGCAGACCCGCGAGGTCCTCCAGAAATTCGACACCGACGGCCTCTTCTTCGATATCATCCACCATAGTTGCTGCTGCCCGCGATGCGTCGACCTGATGCGCAAGGAAGGCATCGATCCCAACGATGATCGCCAGTGGCATCGCTTCAACCACGAAACCATTCGCCGATTCAAGGAGCGGATGAACCGCGTCATCCGCGACCTCAACAAGGACTGCACCATCTTCTACAACTCCGGCCACATCGACTGGATGAGCCGCGAAACCCGGCACCTCGACACCCACCTCGAACTCGAATCCCTGCCCAGCGGCGGATGGGGGTACGACCACTTCCCCATCACCGGACGCTACGGCCGGAAGGCCGACATGCCCTGGATGATGATGACCGGACGATTCCACACCACCTGGGGCGATTTCGGCAGCTACAAAAACCAGGCCGCCCTCGACTACGAATGCCTCCGCTCCGTCACCCTCGGCGGCGGATGCAGCGTCGGCGACCAGCTCCATCCGCGCGGCCGCCTCGAACCCGCCACCTACGACCTCATCGGCGAAAGCTACCGCCAGGTCGAAGCCCTCGAACCGCTCGTCCGTTCCATGACTCCGGTCGCCGAAATGGCGATCCTCTTCTCCAACTCCGTCAAGGGCCTCGACGACGATTACCAGAAGGCCGTCGCAAACAGGCTGCAGCCCTCCGACCGCGGGGCCTACCGCATGCTCCTTGAAGAGCACCTGTTCTTCGACTTCCTCGATCCGGCGATGGACCTCGACCCCTACAAGCTCATCGTCCTGCCCGACGACACCGTCCTCGACGACGCCTACGCCGCCAAGCTGAAGGCCTACCTCAACGCCGGCGGCTCGATCATCTGCTCGCATCGCTCCGGCCTCCATTGGCAGAGCGGCCAGTTCGCCCTCCCGCTGCCGCTGAAGGTCGTCGAAACCAACCCGCCGTCGCCCGAATTCATCCACGCCCGCGGCCAACTGCTCGCCGGAGTCCCCGACGCCCCGATCGTGATGTACGAAACCGGCCTCGCCGTCGCCGCCACCGGCAAGGTCGAGACCCTCGCCGAGGTTCACAGACCCTACTTCCGCCGCGAAGCCGGACGCTTCTGCAGCCATCAGCACTGGCCCGCCGAAGGCCCCGCCGGACGTCCCGCCGCCGTTCGGGCCGAATCGATCATCTACTTCTCCCATCCGATCTTCAGCGCCTACGGCAACTACACCGTCAAGCACTACCGCCAGATGGTCGCCAACGCCATCAATCTGCTGATGCCCAACCGCCTGCTCCGGTCAAACCTGCCCTCGACCGCCCACGTCGATCTGCTCCAGAATGACAAGTCCATGCTCCTGAGCGTGATGCACTACGTGCCGGAAAACCGCAATGCCAAGGTGCCCACCGTCGAGGAGCCGCTGCCCCTGATCGACGCGAACATCGAGCTCCAGACGCCCTCGCAGGTCAAGGACGTGGCCGTCCTGCTGGACGGAAAACCCGAAGGCCTCCGATGGTCGGCTGGTCCCAAATCGGTCCGGATCGACTTCAGCAAAATGACCGGCCCGCTGTTCCTGGAACTCAAATTCTGACAGGAGGTGGCGACGCCCGTGCTCGAACAGATGGAAACGGCTCGACAGGCGGCCTTGGCTGTCCTTAAGCCGTCGTCAAAAGACCTCGACCACGGCCTGCAACTGCACGCCGACGCGGTCGTCTGCGACGCCTACGGCTTCGGTCCCTCAGCCGCGGTCGACGGCGACGAGTTGCGCCGCATGCACGAAGCCGGTGCGTCCGATGAGGAGCTTAAGGATGCCGTCGAACGCATGCACGCCACCCGCGTTGCGACCGATCCGCTTGAGCGGCGGGATTACGAAGCCGCGTGGCGGGCCTCCGGCGTCACCTGCCTGGTCCGCAACTCAGCCGAAGAGGACCGGCCCATCGACGACATGGTCAAACGCCTCGCCTACCAGACCTTCGTGACCGACCGCATGGGCCATCTCGTCCGCAAGGCGATCCGCCCAGCCGATGTCGAAGCCGCCAAACGCGACGGCCGCGGCGTCATCATGATGGCCGCCAACAACGTCCCGATCCCGCAACGCTGGGCCTCCGTCCACGATGAACTCGGCCACGTCCGCATCTTCTACATGCTCGGCGTCCGGACCATGCACCTGACCTACAATCGCCGCAACCCGATCGGCGACGGCTGCGGCGAACCCGCTGACGCCGGACTCAGCGACTTCGGCCACGCCGTCGTCGCCGAGATGAACCGCGTCGGCGTCCTGGTCGACGTCGCCCATGCCGGTCAGCGGACCAGCCTCGAAGCCGCCCGGGCCTCATCCGTCCCCATGGCCGCCAGCCACACCGTCTGCCGCGGCCTCCGCGACCATGTCCGCGGCAAGACGGACGAAGTGATCCGCGCCATCGCCGACACCGGCGGCTACGTCGGCATTTGCGGCATCCCCGCCTTCCTCGGCCGCTCCGGCGATATCGCCGCGCTGCTCGACCACGTCGACTACGCCGCTAGGCTCGTCGGCCCCGACCACGTCGCCATCGGAACCGACCGCGGAATCCACGCCACCCGGAATGAACAGGAGATGGCCAAACTCCCGCCGCGCCGCCGGACCCGCCGCCACTGGCGGTCCCTCTGGCCGCCAGACGATCCCCTCTTCGACCCGGCCTGGAACCGTTCCGAACAGACCGCAAGCCTCCTTTGGACCAATTGGCCCCTCCTCACCGTCGGCCTCGTCCAACGCGGTTACCGCGACGAAGATATCCGCAAAATCATCGGGCTCAATGTCCTCCGCGTCGCCCGAGCCGTCTTCCGTGAACGAACCGTCTGACTTGCACCGGCGACAGCCCATTCATCAAGGTTATATATACTCAGCCCCTTTTACGCCCGTCGGCTTCCAGACGCCGAGGCGGATTTGCACAAGCAATCCACAACCGCGATTCGACGTGGGTATAATTTCACGCGGCATCGGCAAGGTCGCCGATACGGAGAACGGAACAATCAGGAGATTTCTCGTGTCGAAATTCCCCAGAACCATCGTCGGCGGTGTTTCCCTTCCGCGGTTGATCTGCGGCAGCAACTGGCTCTTCGGCTTCTCCCACACCAGCCAGGCCAAGGACAAACTCATCAAGCAGCTCTTCGACAGTCCGTCCAAATGCGCCGACGTGATCGAAGTCTTTGCCCGCCACGGCTGTAACGCTTTCATGTCCATGCCCAGCGACTTCGCCGCCCAGGCCATCGACGAGGCCCAGCAGCGGACCGGCGTCAAGGTCATCTGGGTCGCCACGCCCTCCTACCCGCAGGACATGCCCTGGGGCCACATCGACTCCTGGAAGGCCTCCGTCGAATACTCCAAAAAAGTCGGCGCCACCTTCTGCTTCCCGCACCAGTGCATCACCGACGTCCGGCTCAACCGGATCTGGCGATGCTTCGACGACGGCCTGGTCGAGCACATCAAGGTCGTTCGCGAATTCGGCCTGATCCCCGGCCTCAGCTCCCACGCCCCCGAAGCCGTCACCTGCGCCGACAACGGCGGACACGACGTCGAATCCTACATCCAGCCCTACAACGCCGCCGGCTTCCTCTGCCAGGTCGAAACCGACTGGGTCGCCGACATCATCCGCAACGCCAAGAAACCCGTGATGACCATCAAGCCCCTCGCCGCCGGACGGCTCCTGCCGCCCACCGGACTCGCCTTCGTCTGGAACACCATCCGCGATTGCGACATGGTGACCATCGGCACCATGAGCACCTACGAAGCCGAAGAGGACATCGAACTGAGCATGGCCTTCCTCGAAAAACGCCATGCCGACGTCCAGCTCCAGTTCACCCGCAGCAAAAAGGCCCTCTTCCGCGAAGAGCAGCCGCACAGCCCAGCCCCCGTGAGCGAACCGAAAACCTCATCCTCCAACTGACAAACGAACTCCAACCCAAGCGGCGGATAGAAAGGCCCGTCGGAACCCCGTTCCGGCGGGCCGCGTTCTTTCCACCCGCCGGCCATCCTTCGCGTCTGCTATCGCTGGCGTCGGTCCGCCGGCCTCGTCAACCATACATAACCGCCCAAACCCATCAGCGCCGTCGCCAATGCCGCCGCCAGTCCCGGATAGTAACTGCCCGTCTCGTCCACCAGCCAACCGCCTACCACCGGCCCGACCTCAGCCGCCAGACCGTGCGCGACCATCACCATCGCGTACACCGTCCCCAAAACCGCTGGCCCGTACACCTGGGCCACCTGCGCCGGATACAACGCGAAACTGCTGCCGTAGCACAAGCCGACTGCCAACGCCGCCGCCAGAAACCCCCATCGCCCCCCGCCCAGCGCCATCAGCGCCGCCACCGAAACCGCGATCAGACCCAGCGACGCCGCCACCGAAACCCGTCCGCCCAGCCGATCGTTCGCCAATCCCCACAGAACCCGACCCGCCGCGTTGCCGATCGCCAGCACGCTGATCGCGGCGACCGCCGCCCACTCGCCCGCCCCGAACCACACGCCCATCGGCCCCAGATCCCCGATAATCATCAATCCCGGCAGCGTCCCGCAGAACATCCCCACAAACACCGCCCAAAACCGCCGATCGCCCAACGCGTCACGCCGCCGAAATGCCCTCACCGCTGATCCGCCCGATCCTGCCGGCACGAACAGCAGCATACCCGCCGCGATCACCACCAGACCGTACACCAACCCCACCAGCCCGAACACCGACCGCACCGGCCACTCCGCCGCCATCAGCCACTTGGCTAGATTCGCCAGAACCACCGCGCCGCCGCCGTAACCCGCCACCGCCAGCCCGCACACCAGCCCCTTGTGCTCCGGAAACCACTTCACACCCGTCGCGATCGGACAGACGTACCCGCACCCGATCCCCAGTCCCACCAGTAGCCCAAACCCAACCATCAGCCCCCCAAACCCGTCGCCCGCCGCCCACAGCACCAGATACCCGCTTCCCAAAAACAACCCGCTCGCCAGCGAAAGCGCCCGCGGCCCGAACCGGTCCTGCAGTCGTCCCGTCACGATCAGCGACGCCGTAAACACCAGAAACGCCGTCCCGAAAACCGCCTGCGTCTGCGCCGCGCTGTAGCCGAAACTCGCCCGCAGCGGCCCGGCAAATGCGCTCCACGCATAAATCCCGCCCAGGCACGCCTGCATCACCACCGCCGCCGCCAGCACCTCGTACCTTCTCATATTCGGATGCGTCACAAACTCGCTCATCCTCGCCTACGGCATCTCGCCGACCCGCTCGACCGCTTCTTTGGAACTGCACCCTGCCTCGATCAGCTTGTGCACCGGCACCTCCCACTCCCGGATCGCCTCCGCCTTCGCCAGCACCGCGTCCAGATCCGACGCCCCGATCGCCACCACCCCGTCATTGTCGCCCAATACGATATCGCCGGTCCGAATCTCCACCCGTCCCACCGTCACCGGCTCGCCCGCGCCCACCGCCTCGACCTTCCCGCCCGTAAAACCGGGACTGATGGTCCGCGAAAACACGACAAACCCCATCTCCGCCAACTCCGCCGTGTCCCGCACCGCCCCGTCGATCAGCGCCCCGACGAACCCGTTGCCCAGACCCATCCGCGCCGCGCCGTCGCCGAAAATCCCCTGGTGGTGATGCTTCGGGTCCACCGCGATCGTCATGATCGGACAGCACCATTCGCGGCCCATCTCAAACGCCTGGTGATACCCCGCCAGGTCCGCCCTCGAAACGTCCGGCTGCGAGATGATCCGGACCGTCACCGCCGTTCCCGCCATCTTCGTCATCGCCGCCACCGGCCGGATCGCCGGACCCGCCACCCGCTCCGCAAGCCCCAGCCGGTCCATCGCATCCGCCACCAGCGCCGTCGACAACCGCAACAGCGCCTCGCGCTTCTCCTGCGTCAACATTGCCGTTTCTCCTGCCGACCCGTCGCCCGCCGAACGCTACCGCATCCGAAACCGCATGCTGCGTACCCCCCGAAACGCCGGCTCGATGCTCCAGTACGTCACCAGCAGCGTTTCCGCGTCCACCAGCGTCAGCGACGGCTCGCCGAAACAGAAATCCTTCCACTGATCGTGCTGAGGATTGCCGCCCGACTGCGTCGCCCGCGGCGCCTCAAAGATCATCTGCTGCGACTGGATGCCGAAATCCTCTTCCGTCGGGCTGACCACCGCCAGCGAAATGCCCACCCGATCGTCCCGCACCACACAGCCGAACAGCGCCCGCCCGTCCGGCAGGGGGGTCAGCACCGTCGTATGCCCCTTCGTCCCCGTCGAACGCGTCGGCGTCCACGTCAACCCGCCGTCGTGCGAAAGGGCGTACCCGTTCGGGTAATTCTTCCGATCCACCATGTTCATGTGCCAACTCGTCCCCAGCAGCCGCCCGTCCGCCAACTCGACCACCCACGCCTCCGCCGCGCCAGAACCCGCCTCAGCGAACCGCAGCATGCTCGCATGGTGCCAGCTCTCCCCGCCGTCGGCGCTCCGCACCACGATCACCTGCTCCCGATCCACCTTCAGATTCGGATCGAACGTGTTATATGGGGCGTAAGGTCCCAGCATCACGCCGCTGCGCGTCACGCACATCGCGCCCGGCGCCTCAGCCGACCCGGCCTCCGGCATCGGAATCGCCGCCGGACGCCGCCAGCTCCGTCCTCCGTCCACCGACTCGCTCCACACCAGATCGTTCTGCTTGAGCCCCTGCGTCTCCTCGCACCAGACCGACTCGCCCGGCGCATCGATCGGAGTCCGCATGCCCCACAAGAGCAGCCGACCGTCCGGCGCCGCACTGATCGAGCAGACCAACTGGCACGTGTCCGCCAGATCCGGCCACACCGCTTCCGGCGCCGTCCACGTCCGTCCGCCGTCCCTCGACCGCGACAAAGCCACCACGCCCTCATTGGCTTCGAGGCTCGCCCGCAGCACGAACGAACAAACCAGCTCTCCCTCAGCCGTCTTCACGCACCGCGATGTCACCGCCACCTGATACGGCGACCCCGCCTCGCACCGGTACACCGCGCCGCGATCGATCTCCACAAACGCCTCGCTCATGAATGGGCCTCCAAACGCCGGTTCATCCGCTGTAACACCGGCCGACAATGTTCCGGCATCGCCGGCTCCAAGTCAACGCCCGGCGCAGAAAAAAGCCCCCGGTTTTGAGGCCGAGGGCTTTGATGATGCTTCCAGTCTTTCTGTCTTAACGGACCCGATGGATCAGAACCAGCAGCCCAATCCCCAGCAGAGCCACCGTCGCCGGCTCCGGAAGCGCCTCCAGCGCATCAATCTCCTCGGTGTCCACGCCAAAGATCGATCGCACGTTGTTGGCGGTGTTCCACGTGTGGTCGCCCATCTCGAGGAACGTCGCCGCGGCGTCGCCATATTCGTACACCCAAATCTCTCCGCCGTCAAAGCTGACGCCGCCGGAACTGACCGCTTTGATGCTGAAGATGATCTTGTCGCCCGCGCTGAAGAGCCCGTCGCATGGCCCCTCGTCGCCATTGCTGACGTCCCAGATCATGATCCCGTCGATATCGACAAGACTCGAATCGATATTCGCCAGGGTCTCATCATCCTTGATGATCTTCGACGCCAGAACGCTGGTCATGACGTAGGGACTGCTGGCATCCGCGTCCTCATCGTAGTAATACGCAGCCACCTTGCCGTCATCCGTCAGATCGCCCTGAACCGAGAAGATGTTCGAGTCCGCCTTGTCGTCCGGCCCCCACACCTCAAGCGCATCCACGTCATCGGGTGGAGCGGCGTTGTTGATCAGACTCGCCAGAGCCCATGTGCCGGCTGTGCTGTCGTAGGTGCTGGGACGATGGTAGTAAATGTTCGGGTTGTTCGCGAAAGAAACCAGGAGCGACACCCGGTCTTCAACCAGGTCATTGAAGTACAGATCGCGGCTGTTCGCCAACCCGTCCACCTCATACTGGAAAGCACCCTCAACGGGACCGCCGGGACCGGGAATAACGTCCTTCGGCACGCTGTAGTCGAACGTGTCCCACACCGTCCCATCGATCTTCCATCCGATGGTCTGACCCGGATCGGAATTGCCCGCGGCGTCCTCATCGACGTCGTTGGAGTACTCCTTCCCGCTCACCTCACTGGGGCCGACCAACTCGTACCCCTCCCACGTCTCACCTGGATCAAGAGGGGATTGATGAAATACCGCCGCCCACGCCGGCGCGCCTACCAGAATCAGCGCGCACACCAACACCGCTCCAATCAGTCTGGGATTCATGAGTAGTTTTCCTCCATCTCCAACTCCACCACCAATCCGCCATCTTGAGAGAGTTCGAGTGAAATGGCCCCGTGCCATTCCGGCGAATTTGCATTCAGATTAGCATCTCCGCACGACAAGCCAAGAGTAAAATATAAATATAATTTATTTTGTTAATAGGAGCTTTCTTCTCAAAATCATTCTTAAGTGCCATCGCCGGCAACTTGACCTACATCAAGCGGACAAAGCCGTCCGATAACCGATATGGGTTTTTGGTAAACCTTCTGAAAATCCCTGTTTATAGGAGACCGACGATGAAGAAAGCGGCAGTCCTGAGCCTCGCCGCGGTGGCGGTGGTGATGTGTGGCGGCTGTACCGGCTCCGGCATCCTGAGCCTCCTGTTCAGTTTTCTCGGCGGTGGATGCGGCTAGAAAAAACCGCGACGATGCTTCGGGGCGAGCCAAGGAGGGCCGAATTCTTCCGGTTCCCAGGCGTATGGAAATATGCCTTTGTGAATCGAAGTCCTGCCTCAAGTTATTCGGGGAGCCGGTGGGCGAATAAGCTCAGCGGCTCCCGTTACTTTTACCCCTTCCGCTCTGCCGGAAAGCATCGGGCCAGATGCTGCGCGTCCGGCGCCCTGGTCAGCAGACTGACCACCACCGCCACCAGCACCGACAGCGGCAACGCCACCACCAGCGGATCCACCTCCGGCCAGTTCGGATAGTCCGCCAGGATGCTCGGCCTGTCCGTGAACCAGTAAACCACACCCAGTGAACTCGCCTCTTTGGCCTTCACCAACAGCAGCCAGAACGACGTCACCGCGAACCCCGTCACCATCGACGCGATCACCCCAGCCCGCGTCATCCGCTTGAAGAACAACCCGCCGACGTATCCCGGCAGAAACGCCGACGCGCACAACCCAAAGAAAATCGCCGTCGCCCGCGCGATGATGTACGTCCCTTCGGGCTTGTAGCTGATCACCACCGCGATGATGATCCCGATCATGATTCCTATCCGCGTGATGTGCATGCTCCGGTTGGCCGCCGCGCCGGCCTTCGCCGGCCAGAGCTGCTCGAACACGTCGCGGCCGATCGCCGTGCCCAACGCGTGGAACTGGCTCGACAGCGTGCTCATCGCCGCCGCCAGAAGCGTCAGCAAAAACACCAACCCGAACCACTTCGGCATCGCCTGCGTAATGTACGTCGGAATGATCTTGTCACCGCTGCCGCCCGCGTAGACCATCGCGATCGACCGGACCCGCGCGACCTCAAGCGCCCCGCCGTCGGACCCCGCAGCGTTCTCGACATACGGGCCATCCTGGACCAGAATCCCCGGAAACGGCTTGCCGTCCTCCACCGCATACCACCGCCCGTCTTCTTGCTGCCGTAACGGCTTGACCAGCACATAGCCGCGGTCCGCGTCGATTATCTCCGTCACCTGCCCGTGCAGAACCTCGCCATACCGTGCAAACCACACGTTCGACAGGCTGCCCACCACGTACGCCGTGCCCGGAATCAGCAGAATGAAAATGCCGCCCACCAGCACCGCCCGGTTGAGCTGCTTGAGACTCCGGACCGTCATGAACCGCACCACCAACTGCGGCTGGGCCAGCACCCCGATCCCAACGCCCAGAATGATCGTCGAAACCATGATCCACCACAAATCATACCCCTTGGCCCCAAAGCCGAACTTCGGAAACGCCGTCCACCCCTCGTGCCCCATCGCCTGGAACGGCGCCGGCACCAGCCCGCTCATCTCGCTCAGATTCCGGTGACCCTCAGCGATCCCGCCCACCCAGTAGTAGGTGTACACCAGCAGCACGACCATCCCGACCGTCATGATCGAGCCCTGCAAAGCGTCCGTGTACATCACTCCTTTGAGCCCGCCGACCACCACGTACGCCGCCATGATCAAGCTGAACACCAGCAACGCCACCGTGTAGTCGATGCCGAACTGGGCCTCGATGAACTGGCAGCCGCCAATCAACACCGCCGCCGCGTACAACGGGACGAACAGGAAGATCACCAGGCCCGCAAACACCTGAATGAACTTGCTCTGATACCGCCGCCCCAACAACTCCGGAAACGTATGGGCGTCCAGATGATGCCCCAGCCGGCGCGTCGGCTCGCCCAAAAACACGAACGCAATGAATATCCCCACGAAGATGTTCAAAAACACCAGCCAGAGGATGCTCATCCCGAACAAACCCGCCACTCCCCCGAATCCCACAATCGCGCTGGTCGAAATGAACGTCGCCCCGTAGCTCATCGCCATCACGAACGGGTTGATCGACCGACCCGCAATCAGGTAATCGGCCGCCGTCTTCGTCCGTCGATATCCCAGCCACCCCAGATACGCCACCACCACCAGATAAAAAAGCACCAACAGAAGCTCTGGAAGACTCACTTCTTGCGCCAACACCCTTGCGGCTCCTTGATGTGTTGATGATTGGACTGCCGAAACCCGTTGGCCGCCATTGTACTCCACGATTCCTCACCACGGAACTGAATTTCACTCATTCTTCACGCCCTGAACCCCAACTGACCAATCGAGCCCGATCGACGGACGCCACAGCGAAAAACCAACGTCGACCATCGCAGTGACTTTTGAAAAAACTCACCATCTCCGCTATACTACGTGCTGTCAGTTCATGGAATGGCAGGGCTGGTGGTGAATGTAGCTGATATAACATCACTAATGGACGGGGTTGTCTGGGTCGGAGCGGTCGAAAACGACCCATTTTACCGAACCGTGCAGACCGAATGCGCTCCAGTTTGTTGCGAAACGCTGGTCGAAGCCCTTGCCCACTTTCTCGCCGACGGCCGCGCCTGGGCGGTCGTGATCAACGTCCAAGCCTCGGGCCAAAAGCCCCTCGAGAAGTTTTGGCGATGCCTCGACTCGGTGGTCCATCTGCGCGGCTGCGTCCTCTACTGCCTGCCCAAACTCGGCTTCTCGCGGCAGTTCAGCACCTCAGCCGTCCAGACCCTCTGGGCCCAGACCCCACAGCAGTTGAGACAGCACCTGGCCGATCTGGCCCCGGACAAACCCGTAGCCGCCGAAGATGCCCAACCCGAGCCTGCCGCCGAGGCGGCAGCCGAACAACCAGTGATCGAAGAGCCCGTGGAACCGGCGAATGGGCCGCCGGCGACGCCGGAACCGGCTGCGGAAGAGGAAGACGTCGCGATCCCTCCCGCCGACGCCAAACCGCTCTGGCCCGGCGAACCGCCAGCCGACCGCAAGCACGCCGTCGCGGATGACGAGGATCTAGCCGATCCAAAGCTACAAACGCCGCCCGCCGACGAGCCAGGCAACCAAATCGGTTCCGACAAACACGCACTGGGTGGTGCGGTCTTGAGCGAAGATGAACTGCGGGCGCTGTTGGGCGCGGAGTTTGACAGTGGTGCAAAACGTAAAAACAAATCCTAGCGGAACCGACCGACAACAGGCCGGCGAACTCAAACGCTTGCTGATGGTGGGCGCGGATCGCCCATCAGCCGAGCAGGTCGAACTGGCCGTGCCCCGCGCCGAAGTCGTCCAGGAAGCCGACTACATGGACGGCCTGCTCCGCGCCGGCAAAGAGGAATTTCAAGCCGTCCTGCTGCGCGTCGCCTCCTCCGACCGCCAGGCCCCCTCCGTCCTGCGGGCCTATCGCAAGGTCGGGCCCCACCGGCTGACCGTCCTCGCCGTCGAAATGTGGGATGAGCCGCTCGCCCGCCAACTGGTGGCCGAAGGCCTCGCCGACCAGTACGTGCTCCTGCCCATCAGCCGCTCCGAACTGCTCGCCGCCGTCGCTCCCGTGCGGCAATTCGTGCCCGGCCCCAACGAAACAACGATGGCCGTCTCGCCGCTCGCTGCCCGTCGCGAAGAACTCGCCTTCCACGAGGGCCTCGACTGGAGCCAGAAGTTCGCCCGCGAAACCGCTGAACTGCTCCACACCGCCCATCAGGGTCCCGGACCGCTGCTCGAGCGAATCTGCTGGTCAGGCATTTTCCTTTTCGGCGCCGAAGCGGTAAAGGTCGTAGCCGAGGGCCGCGAGGCGGCAGCCGGCGAAGCGCCAAGCGATTTCAATTTCCACAGCCCGCTTCTCGAAGACGGCTGCGACGCCGGCGGCCTGGACATGCGCCTGGCGGATCCCGACAAGATCGACGAAACCCAGATCGGTTCCTGGCTCCGCCTCCTGCCCGGACTGATCCGCCTGGCCGGCGCCCAGGTTCAACTGCGGGAACTGGCCAACACCGACCCGGTCACCGGCCTGGCCAACCGCCGCCACATGATGGCCGTCCTCGGCGACCTGATCGCCAAAGCCCGCGATCAGCGATTCCGAATCACCCTGGTCATCTTCGACTTCGACGACTTCAAACACTACAACGACCGCTACGGCCACCCAGCCGGCGATGAAATCCTCCGCGAAGCCGCCATCCTCATCCGAAAGTGCATCCGCCGACAGGACCTCGCCGCCCGATTCGGCGGCGATGAATTCGCCCTCGTCCTCTGGGATGCCCAGTCGCCCCGTTCGCCCGGCAGCGAACACCCCCGATCCGCCCTCGCCGTCATGGACCGCTTCTGCAAAATGCTCCACCGCCACCAGTTCCCCAAACTCGGAACCCAGGCCCAGGGCGCCCTGACCATCTCCGGCGGACTCGCCACCTTCCCCTGGGACGCCCGCTCCGCCGATGAACTCATCGAAAAGGCCGACCAGGCCCTCCTCGAAGCCAAACGCTCCGGAAAAAACCGTCTCTACCTCGTTGGCCAGGGCCCCGAACCCAATGACTGACTTCGGCACCTCGACAGGCAGTTGCAGACGGCGTGCGATGCGCTACAACTCACCAAAGGGAATTGCCATCGCGCCGGGTCCCAGTGGCAACGTCATCTCGCCGCAGTGCACCACGTACCCCTTGTCCGCCTTCTCGCCGTAATCGCTCGCGAAGGCGGCAATGCCGTCGGCCATGTGCGGCCTCGGCGTCGAGGATGACTTCACCTCGACGGGAACCAGTCTGCCCTCACTCTCAACCACGAAGTCCACCTCGCGCCCCGCCGTCGTCCGCCAGAAGTAGATACGGGCTTCATGCCCGCGGTGCAGATAGGCCTTGGTCAACTCCGACAGGACGGCCGTCTCCAACAGCGCGCCTCCCATCGCGCCTGTGGTTGCCTGCTCAGCCGACCGGATCCCGGCCAGATAGCAGAGCGTTCCCGTATCGGCAAAGTACAGCTTTGGCGTCTTGACCAGACGCTTGCCCACGTTGACGAAGTACGGACGCAGAAGCACAACCTGCATGCTCGCCTGGAGTACGGAAAGCCACGCCTTGACCGTGTTGACGGCCACACCCATATCGCCGGCCAACCCGGCCATGTTCAGCAGTTGGCCGCTGCGAACCGCCAACGCACGCAAGAAGCTCTGGAACTGCGTCAGGTCGCCCACCTGACGCACCGTCCGAACGTCACGCTCCAGATACGTCTGAATGTAGCTCCCATGCCACAAAGCGGCGTCCCGCTCCGGATGCCGCACCAGTTCAGGGTACGCGCCGCGGACAATGCCCGACCAGAGCTCCCGACGGCCAAGGCTCGTCTCGCCCTTCGGTGACGGCCGTTCCCACGGCAGCCCGGCTTGCGACTGGCCTGATATCTCGCGACGTGACAGCGGAAGAAGATGCAGAACCGCCGCGCGTCCAGCCAGCGACTCGGTAACCCCCTCCAGGAGCATCAGGTTTTGCGAGCCGGTCAGGACGTACTGCCCCGTCCGGTCGCGATCGGCATCGATGCGCTCCTTGATGTAAGGCAACAGCACCGGCGCATGCTGGACTTCGTCGAAAATCACCGGCGGCTCGTGCAGGGCCAGAAACCCGCGGGGGTCCGAGGCCGCCGCCGCGCGGACATCCGGCGCCTCCAATGACATGTACCGGTGACTGCTCCCCAGCAGATGCCGCAGCAGCGTCGTTTTGCCCGACTGGCGCGGCCCGGTCAGTACGACCGCGGGAAACTCCCGAACGGCCTGCTCAAGAACCGGCTCCAGCGTACGATGGATGTAATCTTGCATTGCCATGTTATGTTATTATGCAATTGAAATGCAAAATTACAAGAACAATCTCACAGGCATACTATAGATACAATCAATACTAATTACCGGCTGCTTTCCTCCGACGCAAACTCAAACCCATACAACTTGCACGCCCGAAGCCTCAAATGCAGCCGCACCGGTCGACCAACCAGCTCCGCCACCGATGACTTCTCACGCCAGCGAACCGCAGCCGCAATGTGATTGCGGTCCACATTGATACAATCCGCCAGCGAATACCCGGGAACAACGTGGTTGTTCTGGTCCCGGACCTCCACCCACACCTGGCCCACCGCTGAGCAATCGACGTTTAGCCGCAAATGCTCGCCCGAAAACCTCACCAGCGGCGTCGTGAATTCCGCCCCCTCATACGCGGCGTCCGCCGAAACAAATCCGTCAAGCCGCTGCACCAGCCGACCCATGCCTCCGGCGCGCAGCTTCATGCCCGGCTCGTAGGCCCCGTGCGTATGCGACGTGCCCGAGTAGTACATCCAGATCTCCGCACCTTTGCGGATCATGCCTAGACACATATAAAGCTGTCCGCCGTCCCACGAACCAGCCAGACCCAGTGGCACGTATGGCCGACGGTCCGGACGCGTAAAAAACCGTCCGTCCCGGCTCACCGCCAACTGCACGTCCAGCGGCCCGTCATTCTGAAACCGGCCGCGCTCGTCTCTGCCCTGAAGCGTCGTATCGCTCGTGTCGCCGTGCGGATAGTGCCGGTAGGGGGTGGTAAACGCAAAGTACGCATCGTCCGCCCACGGATACGGATGAACGCACGGCGTGTAGAGATCGACCTCCGGCGGATCGGTTTGGTCGGTCTCCACAGCCGTCAGGAAATGCTCCGCGGCACCCTCGCGCGTCTGCCCGAGCGGAATCCACGGAAGCGCCAGCGGATCGTCGATCTCAAGCCGCCCGACCGAACGCCCCCGACGGTGAGTCCGAAAGTACGCTGCGTACTTGTTGATCCGCGCATCGTGGAAGAAATGATTGTGCGTATCGTGGAAGTAGTCGCTGACCACCCCGAATCGCTTCCAGCGTATCCCATCCGGACTGGTGCACAGGTACAACTCCAATCGCCAGCCGCCCGCGCTGTCCGTATAGCCCGTCCGCGCCCCCTTCGACTCAGGCCACACCGCATTCTCGTGAATCACGCACAGCGCCTTGTACCGGTGCTCCGCCGGCCCGTTCGGATCCTTCATCACGCCGCCCACGCCGCCCGGCGTCAGAATGTTGTTCTCCCCGATCCCTTCCCACGAAAACAGATTGACGTTCTTCCGCCGCCACGTCACGCCGTCATCGCTCTCCGCGTAGCACAGGCCCCGGTCATGGTTGCCCGGAATATCCGCCATCGCGTCGTACCACAGCCGATACCGCCCGCCGTCCTCCATCACCGTCGAGTACGGACCGACCCAATGCGACTCCCACGGCATCTCCGGCAACAGCCCACGCTCGTGCTTGACCGGCGGATTGGCCGTCAGCCGCATGCCGTGCTGGCTCGCAAACCACCGCTCGTCCAGAAAAAGCTGCTTCCGATCGCCCACGTCGATAGGTTGACAGAAACTCACACGAATTCTCCTGACTTGATTTGATGCCGTCCGAAATCAACGGCCCGGCAACGCCTGACGCTCCGCCTCGATCATCTGACTCAACCGGCCGCCCGTCTCATGCACGGTCCGCAAAAACGCCGTCTCGTCCGCGATCCCCGAATCCTTCATCGTCACTTCCATGCTCACGCACTTGCCGTACGACGACCGCGCCACGATCCCAGCCAGCCGCGCCCAATCCACCGTTCCCGAAAACAGAGGATTGTGCTCGTCCCGCCCGCCCCGATTGTCGTGCAAATGCACCGAAATCAGCCGGTCCTTCCGCGACTCCAGCCAGTCCAGCCCGCCCGGCCGAAGATTCCCGTGCCCGCTGTCGTAACACAACCCGACAAACGACGGCTCATACCATTCCAGCACCCGCTCAACCGGCGCAAACTCGATGTTCTCCACCGCCACCCGAACCCCAAGCCGACGCGACACCGGCTCAAGAGCGTCCAGCGACCGACGCATCCCGTCCCACTCCGGCTCCGCCGGCAGGTGCATGATCACCACGTCACTGCCCAGTTGCGCTACCATCTCCATTCGATTGGCAACTAACTCCACGCCCGCGAGCCGCTCGTACTCCCGCCGCGAACCCCAGTCCTTCTCCGGACCCACCGGCCCGTGCAGATCCACCATCGCCAACCCCAGCTCGCCAAGCCACCGCCCGATCTGCTCGATCTCCCATCGGCAATAGACAAAGTCCGTGTTCCACTGATGGCACCAGTGCACACCCGAAAAACCCGCCTCCGCGATCCGCCGCAAATACGGCGACGGATCGCCGCGATCCTCAAGATAATCGGTCGTAATCGACAGCTTCATGTCTTCCAGCCCTCAACGCTCCCAATATCCATCCGCATCAACTCCAGTGTGGTACCGCTGCCCTGCACCGATGTCAACCTCGCTTTCGTCCGCAAGTGAAGCCGGAGCGTTATTTTCGTTGCAAACCACTCTCAACGGATATCAAATCGCACTCAACGAGGCGCGAAAGAGCCCGGGAATACAATTATGATTAATGGAAGCGGCACAGGAGTCCCCTGAATGCGGACAATCCAATATCAGCAAGTGGTCGAAGCTGTCAAACGTCTCTGCATCGAAGCCGCACACCGCCTCCCGCCCGACGTCCTGGCCGCCCTGCGACGATCCGCCCAAACCGAATCCAACCCGCAGGCCAGACACCTCCTCGAACTCACCCTCGAAAACGCCCAAATCGCCGAACGGCAAAACGTCCCGCTCTGCCAGGACACCGGCGTAACCGTCGTCTTCGTCGAGCAGGGCAGCCGCCTGACCGTTGAACCCCCAGCCGAAAACCCCGACGCCGGCCTCATCGACGCCATCAACCAAGGCGTCGCCGCCGGTTACGCCGACGGCTTCCTCCGAAAAAGCATGGTCGCCGACCCAGCCGGAAAACGCGTCAACACCGGCGACAACACGCCCGCCGTCGTCCATCACGCCTTTGTCCCAGGCGATCAGCTCAAGCTCTCCGTCATGCTCAAAGGCGGCGGCTGCGAAAACCGAAGCCGACTCGCCATGCTCACCCCCGCGCAAGGCGCCAAAGGCGTCGAAGCCTTCGTCGTCGATACCATCCGGCAGGCCGGAGCCGACGCCTGCCCGCCCTTCGTCGTCGGCGTCGGCATCGGCGGCAACTTCGAACTCGCCTGCCTGCTGGCCAAAAAAGCCCTGCTCCGCCCGATCGACAGCGCCCACCGTAATTCGTATTACGCCGACATGGAACGCCGCCTGCTCGCAGCCGCCAACCAGCTCAACATCGGCCCCCAGGGCATGGGCGGCGACACCACCGCCCTCGCCGTCCTGATCGAGACCCACCCCTGCCACATCGCCTCACTCCCCGTCGCCGTCAACATCGAATGCCACAGCCACCGCCACGGGACAGTGATCCTGTAATTCAGACGAAAGTACCGCTTTTCCGGAATTCGTGGAATTTCCGGCCCGGGCGTAGTAGCCCGAAAGTAGGGTGCGTCGTCCCGACGCACCAGCACATCGCGACGGCGGCAAAACCACCTTGCCCGCCAACGGATACTGCCCTGCACAGGCACCGGTGGACAGCCACCATGACCTTACCACACCCGACCCCCATCCTTTTCCGGAATTCATGGAATTTCCGCCCAGGGGGTAATAGAATGTTTAGAAAAGTGAAGTAGGGATACTGTCTCCCCGGCAAACGTGAGGCCATGGCAAGAGAGCGACTTCAAAAAACATCGAAAGAACGGCTCCAGAAGGTATTGGCGGCGGCGGGCTTCGGCTCGCGACGGGCGTGCGAAGAGATCATCCTGGCCGGCCGGGTCTCCGTCAACGGTCAGCCCGTCGACACGCTGCCCGTGCTGGTCGACCCGCAGACCGACAAGATCCAGGTCGACGGCATGCGGGTGCGGATTGAGCCGAAGGTCTACCTCCTGCTCAACAAGCCCAAGGGTGTGCTCTCGACCGCCAGCGATCCAGAGGGACGCAGGACAGTGGTCGACTTGGTCGCCGACGTCGGGGTCAGGGTCTTTCCCGTCGGCCGGCTGGACAAAGACTCCGAAGGTCTGGTCCTGATGACCAACGACGGCGAATTGACCAAACGCCTCACCCATCCACGCTACGAAGTCGAACGCGTCTACGTCGCCCACGTCAAGGGCGAGGTCGAAGGTTCGATCGTCGAGACGATGAGAAACGGCATCTGGCTCAGCGACGGCAGGGCCAGAGCCAAACGCATCCGCTTCATCAAAAAGAGCCGTCAGGAGTCGATTCTCGAGGTCGTCCTCACCCAGGGCATGAACCGCCAGGTCCGGCGCATGCTCGCCAAGCTGGGCCTGCCGGTAAAAAAGTTGGTCCGTGTCCGATACGGGTCGCTCGACCTGTCCGGCGCTAAACCCGGAAAATACAGGCATTTAACGAAAAAAGAGGTCGGCGGATTAAAAACGCTGGTAAAATCTGGATGATGGTTGCCATTTATCAAAATGTTGGATATACTTCTTAAAGAAACTTGAAAGTTACTGGGTATTGGGAAGGGCAGAATTATGAACCCACAACAGATCAAGATCGCGGTGATCAGTAACGACGAGGCCCAGGCGTCCACAGCGGCCGATGTTCTCTCGGGAAAGGGCTATCAGATCTCCCGGTATCAGAACCCCGACCAACTGGTCTCCGAGGTCGCGGGAAAGTCCGTCCACGTGGCCCTGGTCGATGAGAACCTGCCGGCCGACACCATGGACCTTGTGGGCCAACTGAAAGAAGCGGATCGCCAACTCAGCGTGATCCTGATGGGCTCGCAACTCTCGGTCGATACCGCCGTGCGAGGCATGCAGTTGGGCGTCTGCGACTACCTGGCCAAGCCCATCAACGGAGATCGTCTGCTCAAGGCGGTTGAGACCGCCCTCGGACGTCGCGGCATGTTCCTCACCTCGCCCGAAACCATCAACAAGATCATCGGCTCCCGACTCCGCGACATCCGGCGAGACTCCGACCTGACCACCCAGCAGTTGGCCGATCGCGTCGGCGTGACCCAGTCCCAGATCTCCCAGATCGAGACCGGCCGCAGCGCCGCCTCCGTGGTCACGCTCTACCGCATCTCGCACGCACTGGGAATGAACCTCTCCTCGCTGCTGGAAGGAATCTAGTCCGTCCGAGGTTCGACGCTTCCGCAAAAACAAAGGGTTCGGGCGCTCGCCCGAACCCTTTTTCGTCATCATGCAAACACCCGCCCCTACAGCCAGCCGCGATCGACCATCGTCGACGCCACCTCGCTGACCGCCTTGGCCTCCGCCGCCGTCCGCCACGAAATCCCATACTCGTCCGCCAGATCGCTCACCGCCTTAAACGAATCCCCGATGACGCTGTCGATCACCTGGTACGTCTCGCTCCGAGGCGTCAGCGATCCGCTCCGGGCCTTGCGCCACTCCACGTACGAGGCGATCACGCCGCCCGCGTTCGCCAGAATGTCCGGAACGATCAGCACCCCGTTCGCCTCCAGAATGTGCTCAGCCTCCGTCGTCGTCGGATCATTCGCCGCCTCGATGATGTACCGCGCCTTGACCTTCTCCGCGTTGCGGGCCGTAAACACCTCCGAACTGGCCGCCGGAATCATGATGTCCACCGGCAGCTCCAGAAGCTCGTCGCGAGGAATCGCCTGACCGATCGGGCAACTCTCCAGCAGCTCGCCGTTGCGGGCGAAGTGGTCCTTCAACTCCCCGATGTCCAAGCCCTTGGGATCGTACCGGGCCGCGCTGATGTCGCTGACCGCAACCACCTTGAACCCCAACTCATGCAGAAAACGAGCCGTCCACGAGCCGACGTTCCCGAACCCCTGGATCGCCACCGTCGTCTCCTTCGGCTTCAAGTCGCAGCGGCGGGCCAGAAGCTGTGTCACCGTCGAAACCCCGCGGCCCGTCGCCTCCTCGCGCCCGGGCAACCCGCCCACCCGCGGCGGCTTGCCCGTCACGCACTCCAGCAGGTGCGTTTCGCCGAAGATCGTCGCCATGTCCCGGCCGTCCGTCCCCATGTCCGGAGCCGGGATGTAATCGCCGCTCGATAGCTCGTGCCGGATCAGGTGGACGAATTCCTTGACCAGAATCGCCTTCTCCGGCCGGTCCAGCCCGTGCGGGTCCACCGCCACCCCCGATTTGCCCCCGCCGAACGGAATCCCCACCAGCGCCGTCTTCCAGACCATCAGTTCCGCCAGCTTCCGCACGTGCGCCATGTCCACCTCCGGATGAAACCGAATGCCCCCCTTGGCCGGACCCCGCACCGTCGAATAAAAACACACGTACGCGTTGGTCTGAACCAGCTTGTGGTCGCTCACCCGGATGTTGACCGCCAGGCTGATCTCCTTCTCGGGCTTCTCCAGCAGGGCCACCGCGGCTGCCGGCACGTTGACGAGCTTGCTGACTTTGGCCAGGTCCATTTCTGTTGCCTCCTTGAGCAGAACTTACGAAACGGTATTACATTGGCTAATATTAGTTAGAAAATAAACTAATCCACCGATCGCCTGTCAAGAGGAAATCCGCGATTTATTTCTCGGCGTCCGGAGGCTGGTAGGGGGGCAGGGCTCGTCAGGCGTTCTTCCGCCAGATCTGCGGGCCCAGTTGCTCGAAGGGAAAATCCGACGGCGCGAACTGTCGGACGCTCCGCTGGTCGATCGCCAGTAGCCCGCCCGTCCTCAGCGACCGGCAGAGGTTCTCGAAGATCGGCCGCGGCGACTCCGCCCGCACCAGAACGCACAGGCACACCACCGCGTCGGCAGGGGGGCTAAGCGCCTCGCGGGACAGGTCCAGCACCCGCGCCTCGACGTGCGGATACTGCCGGCCCACCGCCTCCACGACCCGACGGCTGATGTCGGTCACGATCAGGCTCGAACCTTCCGGCAGCACCGACCACAGTTCGCCCGGCTCGTATGACTGCAGCTCCGCGCCCGGCAGACGCCGGACCAGGCTGTCGAGATTCCGCAGGAACGCCCGCCACCGGTTGCCCGCCGCCGACAACCGCTCCCCTTCGCCCGGCGCCAGCCGAGACGCCAGCCACCGGCTCGTCGCCCCGGGACCCACCTCCAACACCCGCGGACCCGCCACGCCCAGCCTCCGCAGATGCTCGCCCAGCGCAGCGAACGTCCCCTCATGACGCTGCGGCCACGTCGTCGTCTTGACCCGCCGATCGCCCGAACTCCCGTCTCTCATGCCCGGCTACCATACGAAAAACCCCGAGCCCGCGAAAGCCAAAAGTCACCTCCACGAGGGACTGGACGGACGCGAACCGCACGTGTAGGGTGCGTCGTCCCGACGCACCAGCAGACCGTTCCATGCGAATGACTGTCCTGGCCATGTCTCCTGCGTCAACCCGCGCTCCGTAATCCACACGATCACAGCCGGAAATCACATAAAGCCGGGCCGAACCGTCCGGTCAACCGATCCCACCCGACTCAGAAGAGGGACTGGACGGACGCGAAACCCAAGTGTAGAATACCCCGAACGACCGTGTTGACGTCCATCGTCGAAGATCAGAGGCTTCGGGAAATCGCGTCCCTTTTCGACCGCGCCACCCGGGTCGCGATCGAAGGGATCTGGGGAAGCTCCGCGCCCTTCGCCGCCGCAGCCGTCGCCAAGCTCACCGGCAAACGCCTCCTCTACGTCACCGCCCACCTCGACCAGGCCGACGACGTCCAGGAAGACCTCGAACTCTTCACCGGCCAGCCCGTCGATGTCTTCCCCGGCTGGGAGGCTGACCTCCCCGAGAACCTCGCCAGCGACGAAATCGCCGCCGAACGGCTCAACGTCCTGACCCGCCTGCGACTGGACCCCGATCAGGTCCGCATCGTCGTCGCCCCCGTCCAGGCCCTCGTCTTCCCCGTCCCGCAGCCCGGCAGTTTCATCCACGAGTCCTTCGAACTCAAACACGGCGGCACCCTCGACGTCGAAGCCTTCGCCCAGTGGCTGGTCGACCACGGCTACACCCGCCTCGACCGCGTCGAACAGCCGGGCGATTTCGCCATTCGCGGCGGCATCGCCGACGTCTATCCCAGCGGCGTCGGCCACCCGGTGCGCGTCGAACTCTTCGGCGACCAGATCGACTCCATCCGGCGCTTCGATCCCGCCACCCAGCGATCCACCGACGCCATGGACTATTTCTACCTGCCCGCCACCAGCGACTACCTCCTCAAACTGCCCGGCTGTCCCGTGTTCGACTACTTCCTCGACACCGACACCATCATCTGCTGGCACGAACCCGTCGAAGTCTCCGAACTGGCCCAGACCTTCGTCTCACGCCTCAAGGATCCCGTCGGCGTCTACCCCTTCCATGCCATCTCGCGCCAAACCCAGCGGTTCAACCAACTCGCCCTCATCCGATTCCCCGGCGAACTCTTCCCCCACCGTGCGCGAATCGAATTCGCCGCGCTGCCCCGATTCGAAGCCAAACCCGACGCCGCCGTCGCCCAGGTCATCGAACTCGCCGCCGAATACGACACCACCGTCTTCTGCGAAAACCAGGCCGAGATCGAACGCTTCAGCCAACTGCTCGCCTCCGCCGACCCCCACGCCGCCCAGCGCATCACGCTCCGCGTCGGCCTCCTGCACCGCGGCTTCCTCTGGCCCGACCGCAAGCTCGCCCTCGTCGGACACCACGAGATCTTCCACCGCTACGAGCACCGCCACCGCCTCAAACGCAGCCCCGTCGCCGCCGTCACCGAGGCCTACGGCGAACTCGAAACCGGCGACTACGTCGTCCATGTCCAGCACGGCATCGGCAAGTACGAGGGCCTCAAGGTCGTCCGACGCGGCGACCGCTCCGAAGAAGTCCTCGTCATCAAGTACGCCGGCAACGTCAGCCTCCAGGTCCCCGTCTGGCAGGCCGACCAGGTCCAGAAGTACATCGGAGCCTTCCGCGGCCATCCCCAGCTCAGCCAGCTCGGCGGCAAAACCTGGCAAAAAACCAAGGAAAAAGTCGGCGAAGCCGTCTCCAGCCTCGCCGCCGAAATGCTCGAAATCCAGGCCCGGCGCGAAGCCACCGGCGGCATCGCCTACCCGCCCGACACCGATTGGCAGCGCCAGCTCGAAGAGTCCTTCATCTACCAGGAAACCGAAGACCAGCTCCTCGCCATCCGCGACATCAAACAGGATATGCAGCGGCCGCGGGCCATGGACCGACTCCTCTGCGGCGACGTCGGCTACGGCAAAACCGAAATCGCCATGCGCGCCGCCTTCAAAGCCCTCGAAGCCGGTTACCAGGTCGCCGTCCTCGTTCCCACCACCATCCTCGCCGAACAGCACTACCGAACCTTCTCCGAACGGCTCGCCGAGTTTCCCTTCACCGTCGAAAGCATCAGCCGATTCAAAAGCCGCAAGCAACAGAAGGACGTGCTCCAGCGAACGGTGGTGGGGCGGGTCGACGTCCTGATCGGAACCCACCGGCTCCTCAGCAAGGACGTCCGCTTCGCCAACCTCGGCATGGTCGTCGTCGACGAGGAACAGCGCTTCGGCGTCGCCCACAAGGAACGACTCAAACAGCTCCGCGCCACCGTCGACGTCCTGACCCTCACCGCCACGCCCATCCCGCGAACCCTCCACATGTCCCTCATTGGCCTGCGCGACATCAGCACCCTCGCCACCCCGCCCCTCGACCGCCGGTCCATCCAGACCGAAATCCGCAAGCTCGACTGGGCACTCGTCCGACAGGCCATCCTCCGCGAAATGAACCGCGACGGACAGGTCTACTTCGTCCACAACTACGTCAAGGACATCCAGCAGATCGCCGAGCACGTCCAAGCCGCTGTGCCCGAAGCCCGAATCGTCATCGGTCACGGACAGATGGACGAAAAAGAACTCGAAAAGGTCATGCTCGCCTTCCTCCGCCGACAGGCCGACGTCCTCGTCTGCACCACCATCATCGAAAGCGGCGTCGACATCCCCACCGTCAACACCATCATCATCAACAACGCCGACCGCTTCGGACTCGCCGACCTGCATCAGCTTCGCGGCCGCGTCGGACGATACAAGTACCGGGCGCATGCCTACCTCATGCTCCCGCCCAAACGACCGCTCACCCCGATCGCCGAACGCCGACTCCGCGCCATCGAGGAATACTCCGAACTCGGCGCCGGCTTCCGAATCGCCATGCGCGATCTGGAGATCCGCGGCGCCGGCAACATCCTCGGCCCGGAACAATCCGGCCACATCGCCGCCGTCGGATACGAACTCTACTGCCAACTCCTCGCCGAAACCGTCGACCGACTCCAGGACCGCCCAGCCGAGACCCACCGCAAAGCCAACCTCGACCTGCCACTCGTCGGCGCCCTGCCCAAAAAATACGTCGCCTCCGAACGCGACCGTCTCCAGATATACCAGCGGCTCGCCGGAGCTGAACGCGTCGACGACGTCGATCAACTCGAACGCGACCTCAACGACATCCACGGCCGCCTCCCCGACCCGACCCGCATGCTCCTCGACCTGGCCCGCCTGCGACTCGTCGCCGGTCGGTGGGGCGTTCGAACCGCCGTCCTTCGCGACGAGGACCTCGTCTTCCACCTCGACGACGCCACCCGCTGCCAGGAACTCTTCAGCCGGTCGCAGATCCCGCCCCGATTCGCTGACCCGCGAGAAGTCCACCTGCGACTGCCCCCGCGCTACCGCGAACCAGCCACCCTCGTCCGCATCCTCTTTAAACTCTTCTCCCCCGCCCACGAACCGCAAACGGCGACATGAAACAGCCGGAATCTCATGTGGGCCACGAACTTGTTAATGCTCAATTGAACTACTAGAATATTCCTATGTCACGGGAGCTTTCCGGAAAACAAAAAGCCCTCCGTTGGATTCGGCGGCTCATGCTGGCCCTGGCGGTCTTGGCTGTGCTGGCCTGGGTCGCCCCGTACCTGGTGCCGGCCGACATGCTCCGAAATCACGTCCAGCGCCAGATCGCCCAAGCCGTCACCGGCCGCGTCACCGTCAGCAGCGCCCACTTCAGTTGGTGCACCGGCTTCACCATCGAAGATGTGACGATCGACGACCGCCAGCAGGGGGGCCTGCGGGTCCAGGTCCGTAACGTCAGCGTCCCCATCGAGCCCTTCCGCCTCCTGTTCGCCAAAGAGATCGGCCTGGTGCAACTGCAGGGCGTCGACGTCGTCGCCGACGCCTCCTCGCCCCTGCGCTCGCCGCTGGCCGCGCCGATGCCCGAAGGCGGCGTGCGGATCGATCGGCTCGACCTTGCCGATGCCCACGTGACCGTCGCCTGGGCTGATGGGGCGGCCACCAGGCTGACCATCCCGCACCTCAGCCTCGACGTCGACCCGCGAACCGTGACCGTCGCTTGGAGCGGAACCGGCAAAGCCTCCTACACCCCTCACGGCCCGGACGAAAAACCGCATGACGCCGGCCGCTTCGGCGCCTCCGGACGACTCCAGATCGCCGAGCAGGGCGGCCAGACCTGCTACAGCGGAACCGTCGAATTCGCCTGGCAGGACCTCCAACTGACCGCCCTCCGCCTCGACCAGGCCCCGAACCTCTCCCTCGACAAACTCGCGGGCCGCTCCTCCGGTAAACTGAACCTCCAGGTCTTCCCCGACTTCCACTTCGACGGGCGACTGCGCACCCAGGTGCGCCAGGTCCATCTGCTCACCACCGGCTCCGCCGAACCCTCCTACATCGACGACCTCGGCATCGCGCTCGCCGGCGATTACGACCCGCTCACCGGCCGCTTCAACCTCGAAGCCCTCGACCTGACCAGCCCAGTCCTCTCCCTCGCCAGTTCGCTCGCCGGCCTCTTCGAACCGGCCGGCGTCTCACTGACCGAGGTCAACCTCTCCGGGCAATTCCGCACCGACCTCGCCGCCCAACAGGTGCCCGCCCTGGCCGAACGCCTCAGCCTTGAAGGCGAACTCTCCGGCCCGTGCCGCTTCGAAGCACACTGGCGAAACGACGACGTCCTCGAACATGTCAAGATCCAGGTGGACGCCTCCGACGTCTCGCTCCACGTCCCAAACGCCGTCGCAAAACCAGCGGGCGAACCGCTCTCCCTCGAAGTCGCCCTCAACGCCGATCCGCAGTCCTGGCCGTGGATGCAGGTCCACCGCCTCCAGTTCCGCTTCGCGGACCTCGAACTCTCAGGCAGCGGACGCCTCCCGCGGGTCCGCGCCGGCGAACGATTCGAATGGTGGCTCCAGAGCGTCCGCCGCCTCGCCGAATTCGACCTGGCCCTCAAGATCCCGCGCCTCCAACGGCTGGCCCAGGTCCTGCCGATCGCCGCGCCGCCCCTTGAGCAACTGGAAGCCACAGGGCCGCTGGACCTGCATGTGGCCTACGAAGGCCAGCGCGACTGGGCCCAGGCGGCCGCGCGGATCGAGCTGGGCCCGTCATCGAACCTGACCGTGGGCCGGTACTTCGTCAAACCGACGCGACGCCAGGTGCAACTCGACGTCAAGGCCCGATGGCCCTGGCTCGATCCCGCCCCGGCGCTCTGGCTTGAATTCCGCCTCGCCGCCGAACCGCTGGTCTTCGAAAACACCCAGCACCCCGTCAAAATTGTCTGGTCCTTCCACGAGGGCGGCGACTCGCCCGAACTGGACCTGGTCCTGGATGTGCCCGTCGCGATCCGCAACCCCGCACGCCTCGCCGACTTCAGCCCCGCTCTGGCCGAACGACTGAACCCATCGCACCAGTTCACCGGCCAGAGCGAATTCCGCCTCCAAGGATCGAATCGCCTGGCTTGCCGCGACGGCCAATGGCAACTGCTGCTCTCGCGGATGGCCTTTGCCGCCGACGCCGACGAGGCCGGCATCCGCGTCGCCGACGCCTTCGTCAAACGTCCCGGTACGCCTCTGGCCGCCAACGGCCAACTCCGCTACGACGGCGGCCGTCTCGACCTGGACGGCGAACTCAACTTCAAATCGCTGCACAGCCGCGTGGCCTTCCAGCGCACCTTCGGGCCCGAACCGACCGCCGCCGGACGCTACCAGGTGCGCCTCGACGAGGCCCGCGGCCTCCTGGAATCCCTGCCCCTGGTCCAACAGCATCTGCCAAACGGCCTCCAGATCGCTGGCGGCCTTGCCGCCGCGATCGACTGGCAGACCGGCCCCGACGGCGGACGGGTCGGCTGGACCGTCGACGCCTCCCAACTGGGCCTCGAAGCCGACGAGCGAACCCTCAAACGCCCCGGCGTCCGCTGCAGCCTCGACGGCCTCTTCGAACTCTCCGAACCTGCCGAAGGCGTCCAGGAACACCGCCTCTCGAAAGCATCGTTACACTACGGCGAGAGCTTCGTCAAGGTGGCCAGCGGCCGCGCCCGACTCGAAGCAATCGCCCCGCGGCACTGGCTGGCCGTCGTGGGCCTCGGACCGTGGCTGGCCTGGCGACACTCGCCGCTCCAGCACGCCGAACTTGAGGTCTCTGGCCGACTCGCCGTCGATCCGGACCTCCAAGCCCTCAGCGACCGCCTCCTCCAATGGTCCAGAACCCACCAGGCCGCCGGAGCGATCGACTTCGCCGCGAGAGGCCGCTTCGAAGATGGACTTCTGACCGCCCAACTCCGCGCCGACGCCGCCCCCTTCGGCTTCGCCTGGAAAAACGCGCTGCACAAGAACCCCGGCACGCCCGCCTCAGCCCGCCTCGGCCTCTCGCTCTGGGCCGACAGTCAGCAGAACGCCTATTACAGCCAGGTCGAGCCGTTCGAACTGACCTTCGGGCCCGCCTCGCTCAAAACCGACGGCCACCTGAACCTCCGCTGGGGCCTCGGACAGATTCCCGAGATCCTCGACGGCCGCCTGGCCATCGAAATCCCGCCCGTCGATCTGGCCGAACTGGCCGCCGTCTCGCCCCGACTCGCCGCCCTCCGGGCTTCGGGACGACCCGCCGCGCTGCTCAACGCCGACTGGCGCGACGGCCGGCTGATGATAGCCCCTTCGAGGATCGATCTGCACGAGGTCTCAATGACCGCCGACGGACAGCCGCTCACCCTCGACGGTGGCCTGACCTTCTCCAGCCATCACCTCGAC
>JAAYCJ010000087.1 GCA_012729815.1 Phycisphaerae bacterium
ACTCGGCAGAGGCACCACCTTCCACTTCACCCTGCCCGCCGGACCGGCCGAGGCGCCGGCCTGACCCAGCCTGCGGTTGCCTCGACCCGCCATCGCCGGCTATCCCAGCTCAAGCTTCGCGCTAACCGGCGTCTCGTGCGTCACCATGTCGAATACCGGCGATCGCTTCTGAGCCAGTTCGACCAGTTCCTCGATCGTCTCCCGCGGCGCGGGCGACTTGACGTGGAACGTCACGCGGATGCTCGAATAGCCGTTCCGCACCTCGTCGCTCAGGCCCAGAAATCCGCGAAGGTCCAAGTCCGCCGTCAAGTCCAGCCGCAGCTCGTCGATCTGAACCCCGCGGGCCGCCGCGTGGTAGACAAACGTGGTGTTCAAACACGAGGAAAGGGCGTACAGCAGCGCCTCGGTCGCGCTGGGCCCGTGGTCCTCGCCCAACAGCACGTCCGGCTCGTCCGCGTGCAGCTCGAACCGCTGGGCGTGCTCGCGATCCTCGCCGGCCCCGTAGTAGTCGCTCACGGTGGTCCGGCAATGGGCCCCGTCCACCCACTCGTTGGTCGCCCGATGCTGAACCTTCGCCAGCTCCGGATTCCCCTTAAGATTGTGAATCGTCTCACGAAGCCGCTCGATATCCACCCCGTTAAGCGTTGTCGTCTGAGTCGCCATGACAAGTTCCCCCAAAAGATGTTTTGAAACTCTCCACTGACATTCACTGACGTCTCCATGGGATTCTATCCGGAGTCAACGATGGACGGAACCGCCTCGCACTTGATTGGCATCTATTGGGCGAAGGTGCTGACAGCCGTCAATCGCCCGGACTTGATCTTGGGCAAGCCGGCTCGAAGTGCCTTGACGACACGCCAATAATTAGATGACAGGCCCAGCTGATGATCCGGTCTTTCGCACGTCTGGGAGGCAGAACGATGAAAAATGTACCGGTGGAGCCGTGGCCGTGGCAGTGTCGACAAGTGCTGGCGGCGATGCGGAGCGAGGTCCTTGGGACCGTGCGGAGGTTTCTACAGCGTGTCAAAAAGCCTGGGCCGGTGGAGATCGAGAGACTCGCGGACGGAGAGGGCCAGGGTGAGGACCGGGTCTCCCGGTTCCTCGTCCGCCAGGCCCAGGCCCTCTCCGAAATCGAACAGGCCATGCACCGCTTTGACACCGGCACCTACGGCCGTTGCGAGGCGTGCGGCGATCCGATCAGCGCGGTGTTCCTGCAGGCGATGCCGTGGACGAGAGTCTGTGACGAGTGCTGGCGAGGCCAGATAAGCGGCCGGCCGGTGGCCCAAGACAACGACGATCTGATCCGCCGGCTCTTCGACTGTCAGAATTGAGCGAAGGAAGGCCGTCCACGAGCATCGCGTGCTTTCCGACGGGGAAAGACAGGCAGGCGGCGGGGCCGGCGAAGGCGAAGCTCCGCCGCCGGATCGCCGTGAGTTCCAATAGGTTACGCGTCGAGCCGGCGGGGCCGGGCCGGACGTGGCGGCATCGCCGACCGCGTCGTGATATAATTCAATGAGCCGAATTCCGGCGCAGACGGTGCGCCAGATCGTTCGGTAACCAGGTGACCAGTTACGGGGGAAGACCATGCCTTACCGACGAGCGCAGATGGAATACCGGGACCGTGGCCGAAAGTACAACACCTCGCCCGGCCAGCACGGCGGACCGGCCAAGCCGCCCGCCCACATGCACGAACACATGGAACAAATGCACTACCCGCTCCGAAAGAGCGCGCTGATCCGGGCGGCCAGAACCCAGAACATGCCAGCCGACGTGGTCCGCGTCCTGCGGCGGCTGCCGGATCATGAATACCAGAATGCCGACCATGTCTGCCGCGTGGCCGTGGAAGTCCACGAGGTCTGACCCAAACGGACCGCGAAACCGTTAGAGCCCAAGCAGCCGGGCGGCGTTGTCCCGCAGAATCATCCGCTCGTGCTCCGCGTCCAGTCGCAGGCCGCGAATGCTCTGGACGACGAAGTCCGGGTCGCCCCACGGCGAATCCGTGCCGAACAGCATCCGCTCCCTCGGATGCGCCGCAATGATCCGCCGGGCCTGCTCGGTGCCGATGTACTCGAAGCTGTACGAAACGTCGATGTAGACGTCGCGGCCCACCAGGCGGCGCTCCACCTCGTCCCAATCCTCCCACGCCCCCAAATGCGAAGCGATCAGCTTCAACCCGGGAAACGCGTCGATCACCCGGGCGGTCCGCACCGGATCGGCGATCCGCGTCCGCGGAAACGCGATGTCAAAACCCGTGTGCATCAAAAGCACCAGGTCCAGCTCGCGAACCAGCTCATAGATCGGGAACAGCCGCTGCTCGTCGTCGATCTCGAACTCCTGGTAATACGGGTGGAGCTTGAGGCCCCCATATCCCGCCGCCTTGATCCGGCGGATCTGATCGGCCCACTCCGGATGCGCCGGGTGGACCGACGGAAAAACAATCAGCCGCTCCGAGCGGATCTGCTCGCTCCAACTGAGAATCGCGTCGAACTGCTTGGGCTTGGTGGCGATCGACGAGAGTACGCTGATCTCAATGCCCGCTTCGTCCATCGACTTCAGCAACGCCGCGATCGTACCGTCAAGGATCGCCTTGACCGAAGCCCCTTCCTCCAACGCCGCCATCGCCCGTCCCGCCAGATGATCGGGAAACGCATGCGTGTGTACGTCAATGACACAGTTCTGTCGCTTCATCGCAAATGCACCATCAAAAAAAACGCCGCCAAACGCAGCCGCTGCGGCTCCTGGCAGGGCGGGAGGTTCTGCCGCAACGCGGCAGGGTCACCCGCCATCCGTCACGCAAAACCACTCAGGACACCGGCAAAACCGCCTGCCCGAACAGCAC
>JAAYCJ010000088.1 GCA_012729815.1 Phycisphaerae bacterium
CGCAGGCGGCTTCGACGTTGGAGTAGTCGAAGCGGTCGGGGTCGGGCATGGGCCAGGCTTCGATCTGGTCGAGATCGGCGCTGGCGAGGGGCCATTCGCAGTAGTCCCAGTAGCCGCCGGATTCGTGGTCGACCCATCGCCGGCGAACGCCCCAGTCGTCGACCTTGATCGGGCCGAGGTCCTGGTGGAGGCGCGGGCCGGTGTAGGTGGGCCAGACGGTGCGGAAGTCGACACCGAGGGCTTCGTCCGGTTCGCGGCCGTTGAAGTGTTCGCGGAGACGGCGGTCGATGTCGGCGTTGCCGTAGTAGTTGATCGGGACGCGGTCGGGCTCCTGGTGAGCGACGGCGGTCAGGACACGCTCTTTTGGGGTCATCGGTTTGGGCATTGGGGTTTTTGGCTCCAGGCACTAACTATCAACAGATCGCGATAGCAAGGAGTCCGTCGAGGGCGGCGGACCCACATTTCGGTTGTGGGGGAATAGATAACCGAGAGGGGGCGTGATTTCAAGGGGAAGACCGGCGATGCGGGAGCTGGGCGGCTGTGCTGAAGGACGGAGGCGGCATAAAGTAGAATGTCCCCTTTTTGTCAGGTGAGGTTGAGGAGGCGGAGGGCGTAGCGTTTGGCTGGGGGGTTGGTGGTGACTCGGTCGAGGAGGGCGATGAGGGAGACGATGAATTGGCCCTGGCCGTGATGGGAGAGGGCGGCGGCGGGGGCTGGGTTCCAGGTTTTGGCGGCCCAGTCGCCTTCACCGGTGGCGAGGATGGTTTGGAGGCCTTCGGCTTGCATGGTGACGGGCATGAGGGGTTCGATCATGTCGGTGGCGGTGCTGTGCCAGAGGAAGAAGTCGTCTTGCTGGAAGCCTTCGACCAAGGGATGGCTGGTGGAGCAGTTGGCGAAGTATCGGGGGCCCATGCCGGGGTGTTGGAGGGTGAATTTGGCGTTGGCGAAGGTGAGGGTGGAGTTCCAGTCTTTTTCGGTCATTTCGAGGTCGGTCAGGACCACTCGCCCCCCCTGCCGGACGGCTTGGTTTAGGGCGGACTTATGGCGTCGCAGTTCGGCTGGGGAGTCGACGAGGATCGGAGCGTCGGTCTGGTTGTTCCAGAGTTGGGGTTTGAGGCCGAGTTGGAGGGCGAGTTTCCAGGCGGCGCCGCCCTGGCGGGCGAGGACGTAGACCTTGCGGCTTGAGGGCGCAAGTTTGGGGAAGACGTCGAAGGACCTTTGGGTCCAGTGGACGATCTTGCCGGCTCGGTCCTTGAGGGCGAGTTGGAGGGTGAAGGCGGTGCGTTCGGCGACGTCCGGCAGGCGGAAGTCGAAGACGCCCTGGCAGGATGGCGCGAGGGCGGGAACGTCGGCTTGGGTCTGGGCGGCGAAGACGGTTTTTCGGCCCTGGCGGAGTTGCCAGGCGATTCGATGGCCCTTGAGTTCGTGCGGCAGGTCGTTGCAGACCCAGAATTCGGCGTCGAGGCGGTCGTTGGCGAAGTAGTGGGTGCGGTCGGAGCGGATGTTGGCGGCGACGGGGGCGAGGGCGTCGCGGTAGGCGAAGTAGGCGGGTTTGGGCTGGCGTTTGACGTCCATGATGGCCTTCATCCAACCGGAGGGAAAGGCGTCGATGAAGAGGTGGATGGCGAAGCTGATCATGCGGGGATCGCGGCGGAAGGCCTCGGTCATGGTGGCGGTGGCCCAGCCCTGGAAGCGCTGGGACGCGGCAACCCATTCGGGGAGGGTGCGTTGGGTGGTGAACCAGACGTAGTGGAAGCGTGCGGTCTGGGCCTGGACGATGGACGCGGGCGACCAGGGCTCGTCGAGTTTTTTGGGCAGCCAGGTTTTGGGATAGCCTTCGAGCATGGTGTTGACGTGGTCGAGGCCCTCGGCTCCGAATTCGCCGCAGGCGTAGTTCCAGCCGGGTTTGACCTTCTGCCAGTAGCCTTTGATGAGCTTGCCGAGGGGCAGGCCGTGGAGGTTGTACCAGCAGTTGTAGCAGTGGTTGTCGGGCAGGCCGACGTCCGGCGGGTCGTAGTCGCCGTCGACGTGCTTGATGACGCAGTCGGGATTTTCGAGGAGGACGGCGCGGTCGGCGGCTTGGAAGAAGGCTTCGAGTTCATCGCGCTGGAGGTGGCGATGGGCCCGGCCCAAGGCGCCGGAGAAGGGCTCGTTGATGTAGGAGACGGCGACGTTGCAGGGATGGGCGCGGACGAGCCGTTCCATTTCGCCGGCCTGTCGGACGGTTTCGGCGAACTGGTTTCGGCGGAGGACGCCGAAGAGGGGCAGATCGGTCTGGGTCATCATGCCGAGTCGGTCGCAGAACTCGTAGATTTCCGGCTGAACGGGGCGTTGGGTGAGGCGGAAGAAGTTCATGTTGCAGAGTTTGGCGAGGAGAATGTCGTCGCGGAGCTGGTTCCAGTCCTTTTTGGCGACGCACTGCTGCATGTGGCCCATGGTGTTGGCGCCGCGGAGCTTGACGGGCCGGCGGTTGAGAAGGAATCGGCCTTTAGGTTCGGTAGAGGTATCGAGGCGGAAGTCGCGCAGGCCGAACTGGCGGGCGGCGGCGTCGAGGAGACGGCCGGACTGGTCGTAGAGTTTGACCTGGAGCTGGTAGAGCCAAGGGGATTCGAGGTCCCAGAGTTTGGGATCGGGCATGTCGACGCGGTAGCGGTAGTAATTGAGGGTGGGGCCGACGGGGATCTGCTGTTTGTCGGATTTGAGGACGGTCTGTTTGAAGTTCTGGCCGTGGATGGCGTATTCGAGGACCAGTTCGGTGTCGTCGGCCTGGGTGCTGTAGAGGTCGATCCAGAGCTCGGCTTGGTTGCGGTCGATCAGCGGCCGGACGAAGAGGTCGGCGACGTGGTAGTTGGCGCGGACCTGGACGCAGGCGTCCTGATAGATGCCCATGCCGGGCGGGCAGTGGTGCCATCCGATTTCGGGGTCGTCCCATCCGAGGCCGGTGGCGGCGTAGATTTTGTCGCCCTGGGTTTTGTCGTCGCCCCAGGAGTCGTTGCTCATGCAGATGGCGTCGTTTTCGATGCGGACGACCAGGACGTTGCGGCCGGGTCGGGCGGCGGCGGTGAGGTCGAATTCGAAGGGGGCGAAGAAGCCCTCGTGGGAGCCGACGTAGGTTCCGTTGAGAAAGGCGTGGGTTTTGTAGTCGGCGCCTTTGAAGCAGAGCCAGCAGGCTTTGGATCTGGCGAGGTCGGACTTGGCGAGGTCGAAGGTGGTGCGGTAGTAGGCAGCGGCGCGGCCGGTGGGTCCGCCGAAGTGCGGGATGGCGACGCGCTGCCATTTGCCCCTGCCGGCGAGGGTGTGAGCGAAGTCGGCGCGGTCGGCTTGGGTTTCGTGGCGGAAGTCGAAGGAGTCGAGGGCGATGGTCTTGCGGGTCGGTTTGAGTTTGGGGGCGAGGTCGCGGGTGAATCTGTCGGTCTGACGGCGGAGGCGCTGGAGTTCGCGCTGGAGTTTTTCGGGCGTGTCGAGTTTGGCGGGCGGGCTGAAGGCGGCGTGGAGGCTGGACTTTCGGGATTCGAGTTTTTTGCGGCGGATGGCCGGCGGCTGAGGCTCGATGAGCAGCGCGTCTCGCTGCTGTCTGGCTTGGGCGGCGATTTGTGCGAAGACGTCGACCTTGGTTGTCTCGGCCATTGGCGGCTCCTGATATCGTCGATTCGGGTTCTGTGGCGAACAGAGGTTTGTAACGGATCGTGGATGGCTAATCAAGCGCGGGGTGTGGGTGATGGTGAGGTGTTATCGGTGAAATGCGCATAGCTTTGGTCATTTTTGGGAGAGCTATTGCCACGCCTCCGACGGCGATTACATCGGATTGTATTACCATTAGTAGTTTTCTTGCAGACTTTTATATCAAGTCACGTTTTGTCTTGACTTCGTCATGGGAAACGGGATAATGAGGGCATGCTCATGCTATATACATAGGCTATACAATGACTACGGCGGAGCTGGCAATTGGAGTGGACCGGGGGTTGCGGGTGCCGATCTATCGGCAGATCGGGCGGCAGTTCGCCGCGATGATCGAGCGGGGTGAGTTGCGGCGTGGGCAGCGGCTGCCGGGGGTTCCCCAGTTGGTGCGGGAGTTGGGGGTGAACTACCGGACGGTGCGGCAGGCGTACCAGTATCTTTCGCAGACGGGGTTGGTGGAGATCATCAACGGCAAGGGGACGTTCGTGGCGGACCGGACGGCGGCCGGTCGGGAGACACGGACGGTCGCGGCGGTGGGATACTGGCCGCTTGATGTTCACAGCGATCGGCAGGACTTTTTGCAGAACGTGTATCGAGGGATGCGGCTTGAGGCGGAGAGGATGGGTTGGTCGTGCCCGTACATGACGCCGGCTGGGAGTCTGGTGGAGACGTGGCGTGGGTTGCGGGCGGCTGGAATGATCGTTTTCGCCACGAGTTCGGAACTGATCGATCCGGACGGGCTGAGGCAGGCGGGCGTGAAGGCGGTGACGGTCAGCGGGAGCGGCAAGGCGCTGCCGATGGTCCGGTCGGACGACCATGCGGGGATCGGGGCGATGATGGATCACCTGTTTGACCTGGGGCATCGGCGGGTCGCGTTTGTGGGGGCTTCGCAGTTGACTCACAGCGTGCGGCGCCGGATGGAGGCGTATTGCCGGAAGATGGGCGAGCGGGGGCTTTCAATTCAGCCGTCATGGATATTCATTTCAGAAGACCCGGTGCTGCAGGAGTGGGAGGAGCAGGAGCGAGTGTATGAGCAGTTGTTCGGGTCGGACGCCCCCCCTACCGCGATCGTGGCTTCGTCGGGGTACGTGTCGATGTCGCTGTTGCAGTTGCTGCACCGGCACCGGGTGCGGATTCCGGAGGAGGTCTCGGTGGGCGGGTACGACGATCTTCCGGCGATGCGGTTCGCGGCCCCGCCGCTGACGACGGTGCGTCAGCCGCTGGAGGAGATCGGGCGGGAGGCGGTGCGGAAGGTGGTGGCGATGCTGGAGGAGCGGGAGGTGGAGGATACGGTGTTGCCGGTGGAGTTGGTGGTGCGGGAGTCGACGGGGAGGGCGAGAGAGTCATGATTTCGGATTTCGAGTTTCGGATTTCGAGTTTGCGGAGGCGAAACATGCGTTGGGCAGCGTGGAGGATTGGGGTTCGGGAGGGAAGGTCGTTTACGCTGATTGAGCTTTTGGTGGTGGTGGCGATCGTGGCGGTGCTGGTGGCGATCTTGCTGCCGGCGCTCTCGGCGGCGCGGGAGAGTTCGCGGCGGGTGGTGTGCGGATCGCAGATTCGGCAGGTTGCAGCGGCGTTCGTGGTGTATGGGCAGGAGTACGCGGTGCTGCCGCCGGCGCTGACGTGGCCGAGCGGTCCGGAGCCGTATTCGATGGACCTGGAGGTGGCGACGGCATTGGGACGATTGGGGGCGAGCTGGGAGATGGAGTATCGCGGGACGTCGTATGGGATATGGTCCGGGATATGGCGGTGCCCGTCCAGTGAAGGACTGGTGAGGGGGTATCGTCCGGACAAAGGGTGTTTTCTCAACGATCAGCACATGGTGCAGACGCATTTGAAGGGGCATCCGCGGTACATGGGACGGCTTTCGCCGGCCCGGCTGGAGGATGAGATGGGCCCGGTGTTCGCGGACATCTGGCGCGGCTGGACACAGGCGCCCGGCGAGTGGTTGTCGAACCACATGGCCGACGAGCGCGACCCGGCGGGATACAACCAGGGTTGGAGCGACGGGCACGTGCAGTGGGTTCCGTTTTCGGCGATGAAGGGCGATCCGTTCGACGGGTGGATGTATCACCGGGCGCCGAGTTCGTCGATTTACTATTGGGTGGAAGAGCCTTAGCGGCGGTAGACGTGCGGCGGCGGGCGCAGGAAGGCCGGCAGGCGCTTTACTTCTGGAGCAGAAGATGTTCAGACGAGCGGCGATTGTGGCGTTGGCGGTGTTGGCGGCGGCGGGAACGGGATTGGGGATGGAGCGGTTTTCGGTGCGCGGAGACAAGTTCTATGTCGGGGAGGAGGAGTTTCGGATTTGGGGCATGAACGTGGTGCGGGGGTTGAATCTGACGGATGCGCAGTTGCACGCGACGGTGGACCGGTTGGGGTTTCTCGGCTGCAACATGGCGCGGCTGCACACGCTGGGCGAGACGCACTATGGTGATCTGGGGTGGTCGTGCGGGGTGTTGCCGATCGAGAAGGAGTCGGCGCGGGAGTTGATCAACGTGGAGGATTTCTGGCGGCTGATGAACGCGATGCGTGCGAAGGGAATCTACATCTGCATCGACGTGATCATCGGGCGGCACTTCAAGCCGGGTGAATCGGCGATTCTGGTGACGGATGAGGCGGACCGCAAGGCGTGGGAGGAGGCGATCGGGCAGTTCGATCGGTGGAACGGGACGCACAAGCGGGCGATGACGTATCTGCCGATTTTCGATGAGCGGTGCGAGACGTTGACGCAGGAGTACATGCAGCAGGTGCTTGGGCTTCGGAATCCCAAGACGGGATTCCGGCTGGCTGAGGATCCGCAGTTGGCGATGATTACGACATGCAATGAGGGGTACGGGTTTCGGCTGATCCGGGCGAAGGGGCTGCATCGGTCGATGCCGGAGTATTTTGGGGCGAAGCTGCGTGGGCGGTGGTGCGAGTGGCTGGCGGGCAAGTACGGATCGGACGAGAAGTTGGCGGAGGCGTGGCGGCAGGATGGCGTGAAGGGGTTGGTCGAGGGCGAGAGCCTGAGCGGCAGTTCGGTGGCGTTGGCTCCGACGCACGACGAGGCGAAGGAGTACTCAGCCAAGCGGGACGAGGACCTGTTGGCATTTTTGACCGAGATCGACATGGCGTTTCAGGGGCGGATGCAGGAGTGTTACCGGCAGGCGGGTTTTGCGGGTCCGACGATGTACGGGGATTTCAACAATTCGCACGCGGGTACGGCCCGGCTATGGGCGGAGAGCGACCTGTGCCCGTATCTGGAGGATCACGAGTATCCGGACGCGAACGTCGATTTCTTCCGGTGGTCGAATATCGTGATTACGCGGACGCGGGTGCCGGCGGAGCCGCATCCATACGCGTGGGGCAAGCCGTATTGGCGGAGCGAGTACGGGATGACGAATGCGAGTCGGATACCGTCGCCGCTGTTCACGGCGGTGTACCAGTCGCTGACGGGGATGGACGGGATCACGTGGTTCGCATGGAACTTGCGGTATCACAAGAATCGGTTCCAGTACAAGGAGTTGGTCAAGGGCGAGGTCGGGGCGTTGGACTTCATCGGGGAGATTCCGTGGCAGTTGGTGTATCGGGCGTCGGGACGGCTGTACAAGTCGAGGGAGATCAAGGCGCTGGAGGACGTCGAGGCGCTGAAGCGCATCTTCAGCCGGGCGAACGTGGAGACGGATCAGGTGTACCGGGCCAACGGCAAGGGATTGTTGCGGGTGGAGACGGAGCATTTTGTCGCAGCGGCGTGCGATACGCCGCAGAAGCTGGCGTTCGAGAAGGCGGAGATGGATATCACGAGCGACAAGTGCAACGTGGTGATCGCGGAGTTTATGGACGAGGGCCAAGCGGATTACGATTGCGAGGTGACGGCGGTGGGACTGGCGGGAGGCACGTATGAGGATCGGGATGATTTTGAGCAGTGGGAGGACGTGACGTTCGTGACTGGGACGATCGGGTTTGGGGACCGGCAGGTCAAAGCGGTGATTCATCTGGATGATGGGGGCGATGAGATTCGCCGATTGGCGGGCCAGGGGTCGGCGATGGAGTTGGTGGACGGGGTGCGGCTGTATCGGGTGATTTTTGAGGAGGCGGCGCCGTAGGCGGGCGTTGGGGGGGCGGTTCGGCCTGGTGGAGGGTCGGGCCAGCTATTCGGGTTGGTCGGGATGGGGTGGCGACGCAGGTGATCGGCTGGGTTTTGGGCGGGGAGTCCCATTCCACGAGTCGGCGGGGAAAAATGGCTTGACAATATTTATCGATTGATTAGGCTATATTTAACGATTGATAGGAGATAACTTGGGCGATGGCGGTGACGCTGGCGGATATTGCGAGGCGAGCGGGGGTGAGCAAGACGGCGGTATCGCGGGTGGTGAACCACAGCCGTGGGACGGCTGGGATCAGTGCGTCGAAGCGGGCTGAGATTCTGAGGGTGGCCCAGGACATGGGGTACTTGCCGAACGCGGCGTCGCGAGCGACGCGTCAGGGTCGGTTCAACCGGATCGCGGGGGTGGTGGTGCAATATGGTTCTGACGGGAGCGGCTACTTTCCGAACACGGGTTTTCTAGATCCGGCGGCGGACCACCTGGCGGAGCACGGGTATTCGCTGGTGCTGGAGCCGCTTCACCTGGACCTGCTGGATGATGCGTTCCGGGAGCCACCTCGGATTTTTTCTGAGTTGGCGGTTGATGGGATCCTGGGTCTTCCGGCTGGAGGCGTTGTGCCGGCGACCGTGGACGAGCACCTGGCGCGGCTTGGGGCGCCGGTGGTGTGGATGAACCGGGACCAAGCGGAGCACCCGCACTCGGTGATGAGCGATGAGGAGGCGAACGCCCGGATGCTCGTGCGGCACCTGATCGATTTGGGGCACCGGCGGATCGGGTACATCGCGTTCGAGTCGCCCAATTACGTGCTCTCGCGACGCGCCCGCGGCGTGCTGGGCGAGTTGGAGGCGGCGGGTTTGGACACTTCGGGCGTGCTGATCGGGCCTCGGGCGAGCTGCATGGTAGGCTTGGCGGAGGCGTTGCTGGTTCCGCGGCTTCGGGTCACGGCGGCGATCGGTCAGCATCGAGGGGCGTACGATGCTTTGTCGCACACGGCGCTTCGTTTGGGCATTCGGGTTCCCGAGGAGCTTTCGTTGGCATATTTCGCGTCGCCGTGGCAGGTGGTTCTATCGGATTACCGGCCGACGACGGTGGAGGTGGCTGAGGGGCAGATGGCGGTGCGTGCGGCGGCGCGTCTGCTGGCCTTGGTGTCGGGCGAAGAGATAAGCGAGCCGGAGCCGCCGATTGCGGGAACGTTGCGACCGGGGTGGACGACGGCCCGGCCAGGCTCGGCGTGGGCTGAGGGGGTTCGGCGGTGCCGGCACGAGGAAGGCGTGTGCCTTTACGCGGATCGGACGGCGCACTGGCGGCCGTCGGTCGGGCCATAGCGTCCAGGGAAACGGTTTTTGGAGTTACGTGAGACATCGCGATGCTGCAAGCTAAGAGAAACGGCCTTGGTTTTACGCTGATCGAGTTGCTGGTGGTGGTGGCGATCATCGCGGTGCTGGTGGCGATGCTGCTGCCGGCGCTCTCGGCGGCGCGGGAGCAGGCTCGGCGTCTGGTGTGCATGAACAACCAGCGGCAGATCGGGATAGCGTTGGGGATGTACGCGAACGACCACCACGGGGTGTTGCCGTACAACCGGCGAGACAAGTCGCCGTACCCGTCCCCGTGGTGGTGGCTGTATCCGGGCCCGGGTTGGAGCGTGATGGAGCGGGTTCAGTTCGGCCTGCTGAAGGGCTACGTGGGGGACGGGCAGGCCTACGGATGCCCGGTGATCATGCAGTGCCCGGAGGACCGGAACTTTCGGTACGGAGCGGATCACGGCGAGAACACGTCGTACATGATCAATCCGGAGGCGGGGTCGAACGCGAACTCGACGGGCGAGGCGGGCCGATTGGACGCCCTGCCGCCGGCGCGGGCGGCGACGATCGATATCTACTCATGGTGGAGGCCCTACTACTTCGCCACCGGCTGGCATGAGAATCACCAGTCCCGCGGGGCGAACGTGCTGAAGGTGGACGGCCGCGTCACGTGGATCAGTCCCGATCAGACGTATGGCAAGTGCGGCGACTGGGCATGGTGGTTTCTCGACTGGTTCTGACCTCGGCAGGGAGGATTTGGCATGACCATTCGCATCGGGATGATGGTGTGCCTTCTGATCGGTGTCGCGGCCGGGCAAGTCACGTATTACGTGGACGCCGGGGCCGGAGACGACGGGAACGACGGGCGATCGTCCGGGTCGGCATGGAAGAGCCTGGAGAAGGTCAATCAGCAGACGTTCGGTCCGGGCGACAGGATACTCTTTAAGAGGGGAAGCCGGTACGCGGGACAGCTTGCGCCGAAAGGTTCGGGCGAGGAAGGCCGGCTGATCGTTATCGGCGTCTACGGCGAAGGGGATCGGCCTCGGATTGACGGCGAAGGGGTCGACAGCGCCCTTGTGCTGCACAACGTCGAGTACTGGGAAGTCAGCGGGCTGGAGATCACGAATACGGGCAAGACGCGAGGGCCGAGGAGCGGGGTTCGCATCCGCGTCGACGATTTCGGGACGGCGCGTCATATCCGGATCAGAGACCTTTACATTCACGACGTGAACGGGACGAACGTGAAGGCGGACGGCGGCGGGTCGGGGATCGCGTGGAGCAACGGCGGAGAGCGGGTCAAGAGCCGGTTCGACGGGCTGGTGATCGAGAACTGCCGCCTGGTTCGGACGGACCGCAACGGGATCGTGGGCGGCGGGTACGGCGACCGGCGGGAATGGCATCCCAGCCTGAACGTGGTGATACGCGGGAACGTGATCGAGGATTTCGGCGGCGACGGGATCGTTCCGATCGGGACGGACGGCTGCCTGATCGAGCGGAACGTCTTGCGCGACGGCCGGCAGAGGGCCAAGGACGCGGCGTGCGGGATCTGGCCATTCGCCAGCGACAATACGGTGATTCAGTTCAACGAGGTCAGCGGAATGAGGCTGGACGGCGGGCATGACGGCCAGGGTTTCGACTCGGACTACAACTGCCGCAACACGATCATCCAATACAACTACAGCCACGACAACGAGGGCGGATTTTTCATGGCGTGCAACTGGGCCAAGCCGGGCGACCCGTCCAGCGCGGGCAACGTCGGCACGATTGTCCGGTACAACATCAGCCAGAACGACGGCGATCCGAACGGCAAGACGGAAGGCAACCCCATCATGTTCGTCGGACCGGTCCGGGACGTGCGGTTCTACAACAACGTGATCTACGTTTCGAAGCGGATGAACGGGCGGCCGATGATCAACACGTGGGTCACCGAGTTGGGTCCGCCGGAGGATGTGCGGTTCTACAACAATGTTTTTTACGCGGAACCGGAGACGAGCCTGGGTTGGGTGATTGGTGGGATCCGGAAGCTGGCGTTCGAGAACAACGTTTTTTTCGGGACCAGGTTTGGGCCGCCGGCGGGAGTTGATGGGATCACGGCGGACCCGCTGTTCGTTGCCCCAGGGAGCGGCAAGGATGGGTTGGGATCGCTGGGCGGCTATCGGCTTGGCGAAGGTTCGCCGTGTTTGCGGGCGGGGCGGGTCGTCGAGAACAACGGCGGGCGGGATTTCTGGGGGAACCCGGTGCCTTCGGACCGGGCGCCGGATATCGGCGCGCATCAGCGGTAGTTCGCCGGCGGGCGGAGAATGGGAATGGCGGTCAACCTGCCGCTTTGCGGCAGAACGCCCCCCCTATCGGGACTAACGGAACGTTTCTGGCGGAAAAGTAGAATGTCCCCTTTTCCTGTCGTGGCGTCGGGCTGGGTGGTTGGCGGGTTGTGGAAAAGGGGGAGTTTGCGCTGGCAAAGTGGGATTGGGGCGGCTATACCGGTGGTAGTCACTTTTGCAAGGGAGACGCCGATGAAACGTTTTGCCGTATCGGTTGTGATGGGAACGGTGGCGATGTGGGGTATGGGCGGGTGCCAGTCTTTGGGTCCGCGGACAACGACGGACGTGGATGGGTTTTATACCGTCAATCTTCGGCCGTACACGACGGCTGGGTTCGCGACGGACAAGGAGACGCCGGTGGAGTGGAACGACCTGCGGGAGTTTCCGACGGGCCGGCAGGTGTTTTTGGGGATTCCGTTCGACATCATCGACGAGGACAAAAATAAGGGAACGGCGCAGATCGAGTTGGGCAGCAGCGAGCATCTGGGCGATGAGTTGCCCTTGAAGGTGATGGGGGTGGACTTGGGCGAGCGCCGGGCCGAGCGGCTGTACATCATTCAGAAGTCGGCTTGGTCGAAGCCGGGCGAGGTGGGCGAGTATCGGATTCACTACGCGCAGCCGGGGCTGACGGAGACAATCCCGCTGGTGATTCCGCAGAATCTGCGGGACTGGCACGGCCCGGGCGAGCTGCCGGAGGCGAGAGTGGCGTGGCAGGGCAAGGTGGGAATGGGGGCGGACGTGGGGGTCTACATGTTCACGTGGGAGAATCCGCATCCGGAGGTCCCGCTTGATTCGCTGGATTTCATTTCGAACGACACGGGACCGGTGCTGTCTTTGATCGCGATCACGGGAGAGAAGCCAAAGCAATAGCGCAAGCACAGGCTTGACCGCCGAATAGACCCGCCGCAGAAGACCGGTGTCCAAGGGCCCGTCTCAGAAGGAGCCATTCGAAATGGGTACGATTCAAGTGCGCCGTTGTCTGCACATCGAGCAGACAGATTATCTTCAGGACGTCGAGGTGCCCGAGGTGGGGTACATCTCGACGGACCGCAACATCCTGGTTGAGAGCGTTCTGTACGGGTCGTCGCGGGAGTTTTACTTCCGCAGCCGCGGATTGTCGGACCAGTGCGACAAGGCGCCGCCGCTGGTGTTACGGCTCAGCGAGGACAACGGCCGATCGTGGCGGGAGATCGAGACGTGGACGCAGTACCACCACGTGGAGGGCCCGTGGCGGTGGCTGCGGTGGAGTCCCACTTACGTTTACGGACCGGGCGGGCAGCTTGCGCGGCTTTGCATGGGCTGGCTCGACGTGGAGGGTCTGGTTTCGTGGGACAAGGGGAATCCGACGCCGATCAGCGGGTTGGTGTTCGTGCAACTGTCGAACGATCTGGGGCGGACGTGGTCCCCGATGCGGCAGATGGTCTTCGCGGGCGAGGAGTACAACGGGGTGCATTGGGGGCCGGGGTTGTGGTTCGGGAGGAATCGGGGCGTTCTGGGCGGGCCGCCGGTGTATCTGGACGACGGGCGGTTCATGCTGACGTTTGGCACGCAGATCGTCGGCGAGCCGGCGGATCCGATGACGGGCCGCCACCAGAGCGCGTGCCTTTTCGGCCGGTTTGCCGAGGACGGGTCGGGCATCGCGTGGGAAATGACGTCGTACGCGACGGTCGGGGCGAAGCAGTCGTTTTACGGCGGCGTGGAGCCGAGCGCGGCGATGCTGAAGGACGGGCGGCTGTGGCTGACGATGCGGGTGCACGTGCACCGTGACGGCGGGTTCGAGTCCGGCGGGCGGTACTACGTGACCAGCGACGATATGGGCAGGACGTGGAGCGAGCCTCAGGTGATGCGGTACGACGATACGGGCGAGAAGGTGCACATTCCGGCGTGCCTGGCCCACGTGCTGCGGTCGAGCCGCAACGGTCGGCTGTATATGATTACGAACATCGTGGACGAGCCGGCCTACGCCTGCGACCCGCGGACGACGCTGCAGATCGCGGAGATCGAGGAGCCCTCGCTGCGGGTGATCCGCGACTCGATCACGGTGATCGAATCGCGCCGACCGGATCAGCCGGAGTACATCCGGTTTTCGAACTGGGCTCGCTACGAGGACCGCGAGACGGGAAATCTGGTGATGCTGATGTCGGAGAATCCCGGCAACGTCGGACGGCACGAGGAGTGCGGCGTGGAGCCGCACAGCTATCGATATGAGATCGAGCTTCCGGAATGAGCGGGACGCGCGAACCGGCCAAGGAGCGCTGAACATGAGCGCGATCAGAGTGCGGCGATCGATGCACATCGAGCAGCCGACGATCCTGCAGGAGGCCCACGTGTATGAGGCGTTCTACGCCTCGGCTCGCGAGAACGTGTTGACCGAGACGGTGGCGTTCGGCGGGTCGCGGGAATTTTACTTTCGCAGCCGCGGGTTGCGGGACAAAGGTGAGCGGATCGACCCGCCGGTGATCCGCCGGAGCGAGGACAACGGGCGGACGTGGAAGGTGATCGAGACGTGGGAGAAGTACCACATGCTGGAGGGCAAGTGGCGTTGGCAGCGATGGCTGCCGAAGTACGCGGTCGATCCGAAGACGGACGCGATGGTGAGGTTGTTTATGGGATGGCTGGACATCGAGGGTCTGGTGCCGTGGGACAAGGGGATGCCGACGCGGTTTTCCGGATTACGAACATCGTAAACGAGCCGGTCTACGGCTGCGATCCGCGGACGACGCTGCAGATCGCGGAGATCGCCGAGCCGTCGCTGCGGGTGATACGGGAGTCGATTACGGCGATTGAGACGCGTCAGCCGGACCAGTACGAGCAGATCCGGTTTTCGAATTTCGCGCGGTATGAGGATCGGGAGACGGGGAACATCGTGCTGCTGATGACCGGGTGTCCGGGCAATCAGGGGCGGCACGAGGAGTGCGGCGTGGAGCCGCACGCGTATCGGTACGAGATCGTCGTGCCGGATTGAACGGTGATTGATCGCGGGAGGATGAGAAGGATGGAGATGACGGAACTGGGGCGAACCGGGATCCGCGTGAGCCGGTTGTGCATCGGCTGCTGGCAGGCGGCGGGTTGGGAGACGTCGGACGACGAGCGGTTCATGCGGACGCTGGCGCACGCGCTGGACCGCGGGCTGAACTTTCTGGACACGGCGCCGGCGTACGGCCGCGGCCATTCGGAAGAGTTGGTGGGCAAGGTGATCGCGGGTCGGCGGGAGAAGGTGGTGGTGGCGACGAAGCTGAGCGCGTCGACGACCAAGCCGGAGAAGGTTCGCGAGGGGTTGGAGAACTCCCTGCGGCGGCTGGGGACCGATTACATCGACCTGTACCAGCAGCACTGGCCGCAGCGGGAAGAGAAGATGGAGGAGACGGTGGCCCTGCTGGAGCGGTTCAAGCAGGAGGGCAAGATTAGGGCGATCGGGGTTTCGAACTGGATGGAGCTGGAGTGGCGGGAGTTGGCGGACCCGTCGCGGGTGGACTGTCTTCAGCCATGCCATAGCCTGTTGTGGCGGTCGATCGAGAAGAGCGTGCTGCCGATGTGCCGGGAGCACCGGATCGCGGTGATTCCGTATTCGTCGCTGTGCCAGGGGATTCTGGCGGGCAAGTTCAGGAGTCTGGATCGGGTTCCCACGGATTCGCGGGAGCGGAACCGACGTCTGGATGCGAAGGGGTTTCCGGAGGTTTTGCGGGTGGTCGCGGCGCTCGAGGAGGTGGCGGACAAGTACGGCAAGAGCCTGACGCAGACGGCGCTTCGCTGGCTGCTGGATCAGGAGGGTGTGACGGCTCCGATCGTTGGGGCGTCGCGTCCGGAGCAGGTGGATGACAATATCGGGGCGCTGGGCTGGCGGCTGGCGACGGAGGATTGGCAGAGGCTTTCGGAGGTGAGCTGGCCGCTGTCGGCGGAGCTGGGTCCGACGGACACGCTGTGGACCTGGCATCCGCGGTACAGCGAGAAGAAGGGGTGACGGTCAACGGTTGACGACGTTGACGGGGTTTCCGGCGAGGAAGGCGCGGAGGTTTTCGACGGCGGTGTGCATGAGGCGTTGGCGGGCTTCGCGGGTGGCCCAGGCGATGTGCGGGGTGACCAGGCAGTTTTTGGCGGCCAGGAGGGGGTTGTTGGGCGGCGGCGGCTCGGCTGAGAGGACATCGACGGCGGCGCCGGCGATTCGGCCGGCGGCCAGGGCGTCGGCGAGGTCCTGTTCGACGATGAGCGGACCGCGCGAGGTGTTGAGCAGGAAGGCGGAGGGTTTCATCCGGTCGAGGGTCTGACGGTTGATGAGGCCCTGGGTTTCGGGGAAGAGGGGGCAGTGGAGGCTGACCACGTCGGCGTTGGCGAGCAGGTCGGGGATTTCGGCCCAGGCGAATCGTCGCAGCGTCGGCGGCGGGTTTTTGACCCGGTCAGCGGCGAGGACGGCCATGCCCAGGGCGTCGGCGATTTGGGCGACCTGTCGGCCGATGCGTCCGAAGCCGATGATGCCGATGGTCTTATCGGCCAGTTCGATCAGGGGAGAATTCCAGAAGCAGAAATCGCGGCTGGCGGACCACTGGCCGCGGCGGACGGCATCGCTGTGGGCCTGGACGTGGTGGCAGAGCTCGAGCAGGAGGGCGAAGGTGAGCTGGGCGACGGAATGGGTGCCATAGGTGGGCACGTTGGTGACGGGGATGTCGCGATCGGCGGCGGCTTGAACATCGACGACGTTGTAGCCGGTGGCGAGGACGCCGATGTATTGGAGGTCGGGCAGCGCGCGGATGGTCTGAGCGGTCAGAGGGGTTTTGTTGGTCAGGAGGATCGCAGCGCCGGCGGCGCGGGCAAGGATGTGGTCGGCGGGCGTGCGGTCGTGGACGGTCAGGTCGCCGAGCTGTTCGAGGGCGGCCCAGCTCAGGTCGCCGGGATTGAGGGTGAAGCCGTCGAGCACCACGATTTTCATCAGCCGATCTCCAGCGTCCGCAGGATGCAGTCGACCACCTGCTGGTGATCGAGTCCGTTGCAGTCGATGGTAACGTCGGCGTGCCGGCGATACAACGGCTGGCGTTCGTCGTAGAGCTGGGCAAGGGAGTAACCGGGCGGCATGACGACGCCGCGGGTCAGCAGGTTGGTCAGTCGTTTTTCGAGGCGGTCGAAGGGCAGGTCGAGATGGACGGCGAGTCCGCGGCGTTTGAGATGGGCCATGGCGGCCTGGCTGTAGATGACGCTTCCGCCGGTGGCGATGACGAAGTCGCGGCAGTTGAGGGTGAGGACTTCGGCCTCTTCGGTTCTGAGGAATTCCTCGCGTCCGTTGGCGTCGATGATCTCCTGGAGACGCCGGCCGAGGCGTGCCTGGATGTAGACGTCGGTGTCGATAAAGTCGAGACTGGTGACCTTGGCGAGGAGAACGCCGACGGTGCTCTTGCCGACGCCGGGCATGCCGATCAGGACGATGTTGTCGCGTTCGCGGAGGCGTGAGGTCATGGGTGGCGACTAGACGGGCCGGAAGGGGTAGTTCTGGATCTGCTTGAGGAGTTCGGGTTTCTTGATTTTGAGGGTGGTGGTCTTGGGGAACTCCTGGGCGGAGAGGGCGAAGTACTTGGGTCGTTTGTAGTCGGCGAGGGTGCGGCAGACCTTGCGGAGTTCGGTGCGGATCATACGGGAGAGTTCGGTTTCGGACTTGTCCTGCGAGAGTTCGTCGTGCGGGACGACGAGGGCGGCGACTTCCTCGGAGCGGCTGCCGTTGCGCCGTCCCAAGACGCAGACCTCCTTGATGAGCGGGCTTCGGGCGATGGCCTTTTCGACCTCTTCGGGCGAGACGTTCTTGCCGGATTCGCCGATGATGACGTTCTTGAGGCGTCCGGAGATGAAGAGGTATCCGTCGTCGTCCAACCAGCCGATGTCGCCGGTGTGCAGATAGCCGTCGCGAAGGACCTGGGCGGTGGCCTGGGCGTCCTGGAAGTAGCCGGCCATGATGTTGGGGCCGCGGACGAGGACTTCGCCGGCGCCGGGCTCGCAGCCTTCACGAGGCTGGACGACGACGTCGAGGCCGGGTATCGGTCGGCCGACCGATCCGAGACGGTGGGACAAGATCGTGTTGGTGCTGACGATGGGGGCGGCTTCGGAGAGGCCGTAGCCCTGCAGGATCGGCAGGCCGATGCAGTCGAAGAATTCGGCGATTTCCGGGTCGAGGGGCGCGCCGCCGGAGACGAAATATCGCATCTGCGAGCCGAAGCGTCGGCGGAGCTTTCGGAAGAAGAACCGTCCGACGTGCCAACCGCGTCGCCGGCCGGCCCGGCTGACCGCCATGAGGGCGTGGTAGAACGTCCGCCGCCAGAGCGGCGATTCCGCAACGGCGGTGACGATGCGTTTGTGGAAGAGGCGGGCGACGGCGGGGACGATGAGGCATATCGTGGTGTCGAGCTTCTGCATGGCCTCAGCGATGATCCGCGGGTTGAGCGAGTGGACGTAGGTCACGCAGGCCCCGTTGTAGAACGGCACGAGCATGCCAGCGGTTTTTTCGAAGACGTGGCTGAGGGGCAGCAGGGAGATGAAGCGGTCGTCGGGATAGCAGTCGAACGCCTGGGAGGCGGCGGTGATATTCGAGGCGATGTTCCGATGGGTCAGCATGATTCCCTTTGGATCGCCGGTGGCGCCGGAGGTGAAGGTGATGACGGCGATGTCATCGGGGGCGGCGTTCTGGAGCGTCAGATCGGGGAATGGGATAGCTGGGTCGGTAATTCTTTCGGAGAGGGCCTGTTCGAGATAGACGACGTTGAGGCCGTCCAGACCGGCGGCGGCCCGGCGGGCGACCTCGCCCATCTGCTCGGACGAGACCAGGGTTTTCGAGCAGGATTGGACCAGGATGTCGCGGATTTCGTCAGGACCCAGGCGGGTGTCGACGGGAACGACGACGGCGCCGAGGAGATGAATGGCGAAGTAGGCCATGCTCCACTCGGGTCGGTTCTCGGAGATCAGGGCCACGTGGTCGCAGCGGGCGACGCCGCGCTGGGCCAACCACTTGGCCACCAGGTCGGCTCCGATGGCGATCTGGCGGTAGGTATAGCCCTGGATCTCGCCCTCTTCGTTGAGCGTCTGAAAAGCCGGCGAGTCACCGAATCGATGCGCGCTATAAGCCAGCAGCTCCGGTAACGTATTCATTTCGCCCATGCACCTCGGGCACGGTTCTCAGTGCTTCGCAGTGATTTTCTCAGTGTTTCTTCTGCGATCCGGCGTTTACTAATAATAAGTTACTGATGTCGGGTGAAAAAGTCCACACAAAATTCTCGCCTATCATGTAATTGTTTCTGACGAATGGCAAACGGGGTCGCCGGGCCTGTCGACGACGGTTTTTGGTGCTTTGTTGGGCAATTATAGGAGCGAAGGGACGATTTGGTTTCGCACGGATGAGCGATCAGCGTAGAATATGAGAAGTTTGTAGAC
>JAAYCJ010000089.1 GCA_012729815.1 Phycisphaerae bacterium
GCCAGCATGGCGTTCGAAACGTACTTGATCAACTCGCTGGTCTGCAAATCCGTGACAATAAAGGGGTTATTCGTCCGCAGGAAGGGCAGGTACAACTCGCGCAACACCTCGCCCGTCTCCGGCCGATCGACCCCCACAACCACCCGGTCCGGCCGGTTGAAATCGTCGATAGCCAGCCCTTCCCGTAAAAATTCCGGATTATTGGCAATCTGGAAACTCTGGCTGGTCTTTGCCCCAATCCGCTCGGCCACCTTCGCCGACGTCCCCACCGGCACCGTGCTCTTGACCACCACGATACAGGCATGATCCAACGCCTCAGCGATGCCATCAGCCACCGCCCACACCGCCGACAGGTCCGCCGAACCATCCGGATTCGGCGGCGTCCCAACCGCGATAAAGATCAACTCGCTCCGCCGGACCGCCGCCGCCAGGTCGGTCACAAATTCCAGCCGCCCCGCCTCCAGGTTGTGGACCACCAGATCGTCCAGCCCCAGCTCATACAGCGGCAACTTGCCCCGCCGAAGCATCTCAACCCGCCCACCATCCTTGTCCACGCACACCACGTGATTGCCCGTCTCAGCCAGACACGCCCCGGTCACCAGGCCCACATAACCGCAGCCGACCACCGTAATCTTCATCCGCTACTCCTGCCGTACGGACCACCTCAATTGTATCCCCCATCGCCACAGGCGCTTACCCCTCCCCTACTGAAAGATTATCGGCCCTTCCCCTTGCGACGATCAGCCCAACTTGGTCCCATGACGCCGAATCCGCCCTCCCTTCACACCACCCAGATGCGTTCAGCCCGCAGCCGCCTCAAGGACCGCCTCCACCACCCGGTCCTGCATCGCCGAGGTCAGCTCGGGGTAGATCGGCAGCGACATCACCTCACGCGCCGCCCGCTCGGACTCCGGGAAGTCACCTTCCTTATGGCCCAGATACTCGAAACACCGCTGAAGGTGCAGCGGTACCGGATAGTAGATCTCACAGCCGATCTTCCGCTCCCGCAGGTGAGCCACCACCTGGTCGCGATTGGCCACCCGAATCGTATAGTAGTTACAAACGCTTACCCGATCAGGCTTTACCGGCGTCGTGGTCACCGCCGTACCGGCAAACCGCTCGTCGTAATACGCCGCCTTCACCCGCCGGGCCTCCGACCACGCCTCCAGATGCGGCAGCTTGATCAGCAACGCCGCCGCCTGGATCGCATCCAGCCGGAAATTCCCGCCCACATAGTGATGAAAGTACTTGGGCTCCATGCCGTGATTCCGCATGATCGTCAGCCGCTGATGCAACGCCTCATCGTTGGTCACCACCATGCCCGCATCGCCAACGCTGCCAAGATTCTTGCTCGGAAAGAAGCTCAGACACCCCACCGTGCCAATGCTGCCCGCCTTCTTCCCTCTATAAGTAGCAATGATAGATTGTGCGGCATCCTCAATCACCGCCAGTTTATAGCGCCCCCCAATCGCCATCAGCGGGTCCATGTCGACCATCTGCCCGAACAGGTGCACGGGGATGATCGCCCTGGTCGCCGACGTAACCGCCGCCTCGATCTTCGTCACGTTGATATTGAACGTCTCCGGCTCGATGTCCACAAACACCGGCCTGGCCCCGACACGGGCGACCCCGCCAGCCGTCGCGAAGAACGTAAACGGCGTCGTGATCACCTCATCGCCCGGTCCGACCTCCAGGCTCATCAGGCTGCTCAACAGGGCATCGGTCCCGCTGGAGACTCCGACCGCGAAACGGCAATCGCACATGGCGGCCACCGCCTTCTCCAACTCAGCCACCTTCGGCCCGCCGATGCAGATCTGCGACTCCAGCACCTCGCAAATCGCCGGAATCATCCCGTCCTTGAGTGTCTGATACTGAGCCTTCAGGTCCAGAAGCGGAATCGGGTCCATGAAACGTCCTTTCCTCGACCGCTAAGCCGAACCGTCCTTATACCCACCACGCCGCACAGCCGTCAACTCCCGACCGATAAGCAGGCTTTACTTTCCGCACTCGCACGGATAAATTCAGGGCTTTGCCGCGCCCGCCCAACCGCGTCGCGCGGCCCGTAGCGACCCTGTACCAGGCGAGGATTGCGATGCCCATAAAAATCATCAATGTCTGCGGCGCCCGGCCGAACTTCATGAAGATCGCCCCCCTGATGGCGGCCTTCAACGACTCGCCCAGGATCGAGCCGATCCTCCTCCACACCGGCCAGCACTACGATGAAAAGATGAGCGAGCTGTTCTTCCGTCAGCTCGGAATCCCCGAACCGGACATCAACCTCGAAGTCGGCTCAGGCTCCCACGCCGCCCAGACCGCCCGCATCATGGAACGCTTCGAACCGGTCGTCATCGAGCACAAGCCGGACTACGTCCTGGTCGTCGGCGACGTTAACTCCACCATCGCCTGCGCCCTGGTGGCCACCAAGCTCGGCGTCAAGGTCATCCACGTCGAAGCCGGACTCCGCAGCTTCGACCGCACCATGCCCGAAGAGATCAACCGCGTCCTGACCGACGCCATCAGCGACCTCCTCTTCGTCAGCGAGCCCTCCGGCGTCGAAAACCTACGCCACGAAGGCGTCGCCGAGCCCAAAATCCACCTGGTCGGCAACGTGATGATCGACACCCTCATGCGCCACCGGCAACGCGCCGACGAATCCGACATCCTCGACCGCCTCAACCTCCAGAAACGACAGTATGTCTTCCTGACCCTCCACCGGCCCTCCAACGTGGACGACCCAGCCAAACTCCGCGACCTCCTCGATGCCCTCGGACAGATCTCGACCGAACTGCCCCTGATCTTCGCCATCCACCCGCGGACGCGAAAAAACGTCGCCTCCTTCGGCCTCCAGGACCGCCTCGAGGCCCATCCCGACATCCGCCTCCAGGAACCCTTCGGCTACCTCGAATGCCTCAAGCTCATGAACGACGCCGCCGCCGTCATCACCGACTCGGGCGGCATGCAGGAAGAGACGACCATCCTCGGCGTGCCCTGCCTGACCCTCCGCGAAAACACCGAGCGGCCCGCCACCATCACCGACGGCACCAATCGCCTCGTCGTTCCCGGCAAACAAACCATCCTTGCGGCGTGGCGGCAGCTTAACGATAGCCCGCCTCCCGCGGACCGCAAACCGAAACTCTGGGACGGCAACGCGGCCGCGAGAATTACCAAGGTCATCGAAAATCACACATAGTCGACCGCCTTTGGGCGATCGAGAGGAGCGAGACACATGAATGCCCTGATCACCGGCGGAGCCGGATTCATCGGATCCCATCTGGCCGAGAAACTCCTGAACCGCGGCTACAAGGTCACCGCCATCGACGACCTGTCCACCGGCTCGATGGTTAACATCAAGCACCTGCTCGAACGGCCCGACTTCGACTTCGTCATGGACACCGTCCGCAACGAGCAGATCATGCACCTGCTGATCGAAAAGGCCGACGTGGTCTACCACCTCGCCGCCGCCGTCGGCGTCCGCCTGATCGTCGAGCAACCCGTCCGGACCATCGAAACCAACATCCACGGCTCGGAAATGGCCCTCGGCATCGCCAACAAGTTCCGCCGCCCCATCTTCATCGCCAGCACCAGCGAGGTCTACGGCAAGAGCGACAACATCCCCTTCCGCGAGGACGACGACACCGTCCTCGGCTCCACCCGCTTCAGCCGCTGGGCCTACGCCTGCAGCAAGGCCATCGATGAGTTCCTCGGCCTCGCCTACTACTACCAGTTCCGCCTGCCCGTGGTCATCGGCCGGTTCTTTAACACCGTCGGACCGCGACAGACCGGCCAGTACGGCATGGTCGTCCCGCGATTCGTCGAGCGGGCCCTCCGCAACGAGCCCATCGAAATCCACGGCGACGGCAAGCAGACCCGCTGCTTCTGCCATGTCGACGACGTCACCGACGCGGTGGTCAAGCTCATGGAAACCCCCGACGCCGCCGGACAGGTCTACAACATCGGCAGCGACCAGGAAATCTCCATCGAGGACCTCGCCGACCGGATCATCGAAATGGCCGGCTCGTCATCGACCAAGAAGTTCATCACCTACCAGGAGGCGTTCGGCCGTCCGTTCGACGACATGCTCCGACGCGTCCCCTGCCTCGAAAAGGTCCGCCGCAAAATCGGCTACGCCCCGCGCCACGACCTGCAATCCATCATCGACAGCGTGATCGCGTCGATGAAGCAAGCCTGATCCGCACGCCATCGAAAAGGCGCCAAAGAAAAGGAAAAGGGCCCGCGCCCCTATGAGCGCCGGGCCCTGTTCTTTTTCCTGTTGTCGACTTGCTCGTTGGCTACGGCGTAGCGTTCCAGGTTTCCATGATATCATGCTGCACCGGCAATAGAACCGTGTCGAAATACCCGTCCGACGGCCGGGCGGCCAGGACTCCATGATAGGTCTCCGGCGACCCCTGGGACGCCGTCGGAGTGCCTGACGGAGCCGTACCGGTACTGCCCTTGTCCACCCAGTACGAGGTATAGATGTTATCCTTGTTCAGCCCTACGTGCCGGTCCTTTTCGAACGTCGCGCTGGCGTCAACCCGCAGAACATTCTGGCCCTCGCCATCGTGGTTGGTGCTGTTGGCCAAGGTCTTGTCTGCACCCTCAGGGCTGTCGCCGTTATTCTCATCGCCACCGATCACGAATCCCGGCTTGGCCACGTCGCTCCACCGGTTGCCCGGGTCCCACGGATTGTGGAACGAATACGTGATCATCGGACCGACTTGAGGATCCGTGTAGAAATCGGAAAAAAACGTCGGGTCGCGGCGACCCCCGTCATCGAACGGATCCTCGCGCCCCGCCTTGGTTGTCACCGACGGACACAGAAACAGCTTCGGGTCGATCGGATTGTACGCCATCCGGCACAGCAGCCAGAGATTGGCCGACATGGGCTTGAGAAACGTCTGCCCAGCGGGTGGGCTAAAGGGATCTTCCGCACTTTCATCCACGAGATTCCTATACCGAGCTGTCTCCGGAGTGATGTTGGTCCCGACTATCATCGCAGTCGGCCGTTGGACGTGCGGAAACTTCTCCCGGTTCGACTGGGCGTACTGGATGCACGTCTGCCCGACCTGGCGCAGATTGCTCGCGCACATGCTGCGCCGCGCGGACTCTCGGGCTCGCGACATCACCGGCATCAGCATGCCCACCAGCATTGCGATGATCGCCACCACCACCAGCAACTCGATCAGCGTAAAAGCGTTCCTTTTTCTCACGGCTATTTCCTCCTGTGTGTTCTGCATGACATATCCGTTGCCACGGCGCTACGGCTGGGCGGCAATCGGGTCTATGGCCCAACTGGACAGCTTGCCGTCTTCGACCGGGACCAGCACCGTATCAGCCAACGTAGCGTTCGAACTGCCCGGTTTCAGAGGCCGGACATCCAGATAACCGCCGTAGGCATCACCTGTGCCCCCAGCAAGCTTCGATGTGTAGATATTATCGTTGCTGACTCCGGCGTACGGGTTGTCCTTGCCTTCCACGTGCCCGTCGCCAAAGACAATGTTCTGCATCTCCCTGGTATGGTTCGTACTGTTCACGCTGTCTCGCAGGGTGGCGGCGTCCGGGTAGCCGCCGTCCGTCGAGGCGTACGGGTAGACGTTGTTGTTCGCATCGGCCCCGATCACGAACCGTGGGTCGGCGTCCACCGCCCACTGCTCGCCGCTGGTCCGCCCCCGGCCAAACGGCGTCCACGGCTGAATGAACGAGTACGACATGCACGCGGGCGAACCCGTCCAGACGAAGTCGAGGAAGCACCCGGCGCCGGAACTGACCTTGTCCTTATCGGTCACCACCACGCCCGCGCCGGCCTGCGATGAACTCGGGCAGACGAACAACCCCGGCTGCGTGTAGTCCTGCCGGCAGAGCAGCCAGAGGTTCTGCGAGACGCTCCGGCCGTCGGTGTTCTCGTCAATTGCCAGATTAAACGGGCTCTCATGCCCGTCCTGTGTATCGCCTGGGGCTACATCATCGCCCAGAATCTTCAGCTCTCCGGCCGTATCGAACACCACCGTCGGAAAGACCCCGCCATTGACGTTGGCGTACAGGATCATCGACTTGAACGTCTGGCTGAGGTTGTTCTTGCACGCGGACCGCTTGGCCGCCTCTCTCGCCTTCGACAGCGCCGGAAGCAGGATGGCGATCAGCAACGCGATGATCGCGATCACCACCAGCAACTCGATCAACGTAAAGCCTGTTTTCCGTCTCATCGGACTTCCTCCATATCTGTGTGCATCGTATGCATCGTCTCCTGATATTTCACCCGTCACGCTACTGCGTCAGGTCTTCCCAGGTCAAGTAGACCTCCTGCATCACCGGCAACAACACCGTATCCTCCGCCTTGCCCGGAGTAACGTCCAGCCGCCCGGGTGCCGCCATCGGGTTGTCATAAGATGTGCCGTCAGTCTTGCGCAGCGACGTGTACACGTTGTCGCCTTCGATCCCGCCGTGGGCGCTCCCGCTCCAGGCCACACTGGCGTCGGTCTTCAGGAGGTTCATGCCCTCAGCACTGGAGCCTCCGTGGTTTCGGCTCCGTGCCGTCGCCTGGTCCGCACTACCAGCCACCACGACGTTCGGCCCGTTGTTCTCGTCGCCTCCGATCACAAAACCGGACCGCAAGCCCCCAATACCGCTCGACGCCCAGCTCGCGAACGGATTATGGAAGGAATAGGAAATCATCGGGCCCGCACCGCTGTCGAAGTCGCACGCAAAGTCGCTGAAGCTCTTTGGCGAACCGCCCGCGTCGTTGCCGATCTGCGTCCGTCCGGAGGAGGGGCACAGGTAAATCGCCGGCGTGGTCAGGCCCAAAGAGTTCAGCCGCCACATGCACGCCGACATGATCGGAAACCGAGTGCTCGGATAAGTGCTCGCCTTGTAGGGATCGGCGATCAGCCGCCAGACACTATCGGCCGGGGTGTCGTGATCCGTACCCTGGAATTCCTGTGTCAAGTCCGCCGGTATCGCCGGGAACTTCCCACCAGTCTGCGATGTCTCGCCGTAGGTAGCGGTGGCCAGGCCAATCTGACGGAGGTTCGACCCGCACACGCTGCGCCGGGCAAGCTCCCTCGCCCTCGCCAGCGCCGGCAGCAACAGCGCGATCAACAACGCGATGATCGCCACCACGACCAGAAGCTCGATCAACGTAAATCCTCGTCTCGATTTCACGATGGTATCCTCCATATCAACCACTTCGGCTTGTTAAAAGCGCCTCTCGCAGCAATCCTAATCCTCGCCCCGCAGATTCACCTGGACCGTCCACTCCGCGCCGCTCGCGGTCAGGATATTGTTGTCCGAGGGAAGCAGCACGCAATCGTAGTACGTCCCGTCCCGGTTGTTCACGTTCCGCACCCCGCCGAAATCCTGCGGTGCGGTATCGGGACCGGCGCCGCTGACGCCCGTGCCCGTTACGTCCCACAGCGACGTGTAGACGTTGTCGCCGTTGACCCCCACGTACGGGCTCATCTCCCACTCGACGTGGCCGTCGCCGTACTGGATGTTCTGACCTTCGCCGGCGTGATTCCTCGAGTTGACCGTGCCATTGAGCTGCTCGTAGGTCGGCAACTCAGCTCCGTTGCGGACCGTCGGGTCCGACCCGTTGTTCTGATCGCCGCCGATCACCATCCGCATGTCCGCCTCCGGCGACCAGGCGCCCCGGAAGCTCGCCTCACGCCACGGGTTGATGTACGAGTACGAAATCCGGCCCGTCACCGGCCCGGTGCGATAGGCGCCGAACGGAAACGCGGTGAAGTACTCCGGACCCGTCACGGCGTCAGGGTCATCCTCGTCGCCGTCGACCATGTTCGCCCTCTGCCCTCCACCCTGATCGCTCGGGCAGGCAAACAAGTCTGGTTCGGCGAACTGGCCCCTGACCAGCAGCCAGAGGCTCGACGTCCAGGACCGGCTGTCCGTCCCGAGAAAGAAGCCAGCCGACGACGAGACCGGATCCACCGCAAGGTCTAGCTGGTTAAGCAGATTGCCGCTCGGGTTGCCTCCGGCGGCCGTCAGCGAGTTTTCGGTGGCAATGCTGAACCCATCGTCATCGCCGGGCTGGATTCGCGAATACAACCCGCGGTTGTCCCCGGCGTATTCGTGCAACGCGGTGTGAATCTGCTTGAGATTCGATCCGCACTGGGAACGCCGGGCCAGTTCCCTCGCCTTGGCCAGTGACGGCAACAGCATCGCCACCAGCAGCGCGATGATCGCCACCACCACCAGAAGCTCGATCAGCGTGAATGCTTTCTGTCTGGCTCTCATTGAAAAGCTCCTTCTACAATGACGTATGCGATTAATTCCGCAGCGTTACCGACTATGTCTCATGGCTGGCGCACTGCGAGCGTCCGGCGCACGCATGGCGTTCGGCAAGTACCATCGTTGTGTGCGAGACGCCTGGTTTCCAACCGATTGACACCGTCGACCATCCATTCCTGGATGTTCGGCCGTGGACTCGGCCCTCTGGGGTCTCTCGTCAGGCGGGTGATCGTTGAGTGGTCCCTGTCCCGGAATGATAGAAAATGAGAGCGGAGATAATGCAGGAATAAATGAACGATAACGCAGCTCTTGTAAGGACACGCTCCCAACCGACCACCTGTTACCAAAGAGCCATAAACATGTCCCGGCTACACTCATGATACGCTGACCGGCAACCCTGTCAAGGCTTTTTACAGACTTTTTGAGTTTTGTGTTTACATGATAAACTTTCTCGCCAACCGGCCGGCAACAGGCCCGATCGCCATCGGAACCAATTGATTCTATGCCCGCTCGTCCAGAACCGAGCGGCCGTGCCGCCACGCCAGCAGAGTCATCCCGAAAACCACCGCGAACATCAGCCACGAGATCGCCGACGCCATCCCCAACCGAAACTCCTGAAACCCGGTCAGATAGATGTAATACCCCAGCGTCACCGTCGTGCCCGCCGGTCCGCCCCCCGTCATCACCCGCGCCTGCTCGAAACCGCCCTGAAACCCAGCCGCCAGCGAAATCACCAGCACCAGAAACGTCGTCGGGGCCAAGGCCGGCCACGTCACGTGCCGGAAAGTCGGCCACCGCCCCGCCCCGTCGACCGCGGCGGCGTCGTACAACTCCTCGGGCACCTGGCCCAGACCGGCCAGGTACAACAGCATGTTCGTCCCCCCCACCGCCATCCATATCCCCATGAACACCAACGCATCCCGCGCGCCCAACCCGAAAAACCGCTGGTCCAACGCGATCCGCTCGGGACTCAACCCCCACAAATTCTCCACGCTCAAAAGCCATCCCGGCAACTCCACCCGCCCCGCAGCCGGCAGCAACCACAACGCCGCCGCCAACAGGCCTGCGGCCATGACCGCGGCAAGCGTGAGCAGGATGGACCTCAAAAGCACCCATACTGACATTCCTTCGCTTTCGCTGATCGCCCGCCGCCAGATCCGGACTATCGCCCAGAGCATGGCGACCGCAATCAGCCCTTCCATAGACAAAGACACCACCGCCGGCAATGAACGTGCAGTCCGGACAGAAATTCCGATAAAATTCCTCAGGATTCCGTTAATCAAGCCGAAATCCGGGTTGTAGAGGTTCTTCCACAGGATGAACATCGCCACCCCAGCCGTCACGTGCGGAAGATAAAACATCGTCCGGAAGAACACAGCCCCCGCCCACGCCCCAAGGCCCGCCACCAAAGCCACCACCGCCACCCAGAACGCTGTGTCCGCCAAGCCCATCCAAGCCAGAAGCCAGGCCACGACCGCCCCCACCGCCAGACACACCAGACCCATCCAAAATCGGCCGGCGCGACCCCAGCCGATCCGGATCGGCCGATGGATCAGCAGCGCCAACGCCAGCGACCCGGCGATGCTCACCGGCAATCCCATCATCAGATAAAGCGTATTCAGGAAGTATTTCCAGAACTGCAGGGACTCTTCGCCCCAGAGCAACGATCGGAAATTGTCCAACCCCACGAAGGCGAACGGCTCGCGATAGGTCAGATCCCAGTTCGTAAACGCCATGACCAGCGAAAAGAGCACCGGGATCAGCACGAAGGCGAGAAAGCCGAACAGGCTTGGAGCCAAAAACGCAACCGCGGCGGCTGTGTCCTCCCGCAACATCCTGCGGCGACCGGATTTGGCTGTGGCCATCTTCATCGACCCTCGTCCCGGCGATAGGGCCGCCACTGGGGATCTTCGGGATCAAACTCGCGCCCGGTGATCTGCTGATAGCGCCGCCGATACACCTCGTAATCCCGCAGATTCGCGTAGATCATACGATTTACCTGGGCCGCAGCCGCGACGAACGCCTCCTCGGGCGTCTTGACGCCGCTGTGCATCAGGTCGATCTGCTCATGCACCGGTTCGAGGGCCGAAAGCGGATTGACCAGCGGGGAGACTTCCGGTACCTGTCCGCGGGCAACCGCTTCGGCGAAGACGGCGTTGAAACCCTCTTCCGGACGCTGCGGGTCGACCAGGAACTCGGGCCGCTCGGCGAACTCGGGGCGCGGAGGCAGCGAATCGCCCGACTCCAAAACAGCCAGACTGTACGGCTCGGAGGCCAGGAATCGCAGCAACTTAACGGCTTCGTCGCGATGGCGGCTGTACCGGTTAATCGCGCAGGTTCGAGCCCAGATGACGCTGACTTTCCGCCGGCGATGCGGGAGGTGAACCACGCCGATCTTGCCGCGCAGCTCCGGATAGTCTCGAAACGCCGCCATCGCCCATCGCCCAGCCCGCACCATGGCCAGCCGCTCGGTGCCGAAGAGGCTCAGGAAGTTGGCCCGTTCGCCCCCGGCCCCGCTGATCATCGCCTCGTCATCCGGGGTTGGCAGAATGTGGTGCGTGTGACTCAAATCGTAGTAAAAACGGATCGCCTCCAGGGCCTCCGGCGAGTCGAGGCTGCACAGCGTACCATCGCGGCTGTACATTGTTCCACCGGCTTGGAGTACGAGCTCGTACCAGTGGATGCCCATCACGCCGAGGCACTCGTAGCCGCGGCCGTCGGACGACCGGCGGGTCAGGCGGCGGCCGGTGTCCACAAACTCTTCCCACGTCCACTCTTTCGGCGGATACGGCACGCCGTAGCGGTCGAAAATGGCCTTGTTATAAAAGATAACGTCGGCGTTGACCGCTGCGGGAAAGCTGTACTGCCGGCCGTTGATCCGCATCGCATCGACCACACTCACCCAGGTCGCCTCCGGCCCAAACCCTTCTTCCGCGGCGATATCCGTTAAGTCCAGGGCAATGTCCGCTTCGACAAACCCGTACAGCACGTACCGTCCGGCCACATCAAACACGTCGGGGCCGACGCCGGCCAGTGACTGGACGATGATTTTCTCCATGTAGAGGTTGCCCGGATCGGTGGTCAGTGAGACCCCGGGATGCAAACGGTTAAAGATCGCCACCTGATCGCAGCGGGCGGGACTCCCGTCGGTCACCCAGACCAGGCGGGTCCGGCCATCGAGGCGATCAGCGGGCTTGAGCCGCCAGGCCACAAATGAGCCGGCCAGCAGGATGACCAGTATGAGCAGGAAAATTCTTCGCATACGGGTGCAACTGTTGCACAATTTCTGTACGTTTTGCCGCCGACTGGTATCGTATCGGCGGCGGCGTGCGTTTTCAAATTTTCAAATGCCGTGGCCGCGCGGCGCTGTTGACGCCGTTTGGGGGTGGACTATAATCGGGCTGATGGCGTCCAAGCCGTTCCTGAGGCCGAGCGATAACGAAACTGGTGACGGATGTTTCTTAAGTTTCTTCAATATTTTGCGCTCATTTTGATCGACCTGACGGCCTTTTACCTGGCACTGCTGCTGGCGATTCTGGTTCGGGCGGAGTTTCTGGTCCGGATCGTCATGGGGCAACCCGAGGCGAACACGTGGATCTACTGGCACCACCTGGACTTCTGGTGGCTTGCCGTGGCCTTCATCGCGGCCATTCAGTACGAAGGGCTTTACGCCAAGCGGGTTCCGTATTGGGAAGAGGCGAGGCTGCTGCTGAAGGCGGCGCTGCTGGCGTTTTTGATTATTCTGGCGGTGATCAGCCTGGGCAAGATGAGTTCGACGGTATCGCGGCTGCTGCTGACCATCACGTGGTTGTTTTCGATGGTCACGTTCCCGGCGATTCGGTTTTACGGCAAGAAGCTGCTGCATCGGATCGGGCTGTGGAACGAGCGGGTGCTGATTCTGGGGGCTGGGGACGCGGGGCTCGAGACGCTTCGGGGGCTTGAGCGTGAGAACAACCTGGGCTATCAGGTGGTGGGATTTCTCGATGACGATCCGGAGAAGGCGGGCCAGTTGATCCGGACCGACTACGGCGACTACAAGGTTTTCGGGCCGATCCGGCATTTCCGCAAGTTCGTCTCGATGGTGAACGTCTCGACGATCATCGTGGCGATTCCGACCGCGGCGTCGTCCCGGATCGCCCAGATCGCCAGCGAGGTGCAGCGGAGCGTGCGGAACGTGCTGATCGTGCCGGACCTCAAGGGGGTGGCGCTGCTGAACACGGAGTTGCGGTCGCTGTTCATGGAGCAGCTCTTTTTGCTGAACATCCGCAACAATCTCAAGTCGCTTTCCGCCCGCGTGGTCAAGCGAACGTTCGACCTGATCGTCTCCGGGATCGCGCTGGCGGTGCTTTCGCCGATTTATCTGGCGACGACCATCGCGGTGCGGATGACGTCTGCGGGCGGGGCATTCTTCATGCAGTACCGTCCCGGCAAGAACGGGAAGGTCATCCGGATTTATAAATTTCGGACGATGTACACCGACGGCGACCGGCGGCTGGCTGAGCACCTGGAAAAGGACCCGGCGGCGGCGGCGGAGTGGAAGGAGTTCCGAAAGCTCAAGCGCCACGATCCGCGACTGACGCCGATCGGCGGGTTTCTGCGCAAATGGTCGCTGGACGAGCTGCCGCAGATTTACAGCGTGTTCAAGGGCGAGATGAGCATGGTCGGCCCGCGGCCGTACATGGTCAGCGAGATCAAGGACTTCGAGGACGTCTCGGAGATCATCTTCATGGCCAAGCCGGGCATCTGCGGGCTCTGGCAGTCGAGCGGGCGGAACAACCTGTCGTTCGATCAGCGGGTCAAGCTCGAGTCGTGGTACGTGCTGAACTGGTCCCTGTGGCTGGACATCATCCTGATGGCCAAGACGTGCGTGGCGGTCTGCCGAGCGGAAGGGGCGTACTGAGGCTGATCCGCCGCGGCGTCGTCAGTTCCCGTACCGGCGGACGTTGGAGATCCGGATTTCGCCGATCTGGCCGAAGAAATTGCCCCAGCCCAGCCAGTTGAAGTGGCCGCCGTAGCGGGCGTATCCGTTCAGTCGCGAGGCGACGCTGAACTGGGCGTCGTGTTGCCGGGTGTTGACCGGGCGGCGGCCCTGCGGGTCGGCCAGCCGCCAGATCAGCATGCCGTCCAGGAATAACTGGTGCTCGTTTTCGGCGAAGGCGTATTGCCAGGCGACGTGGTGCCACTGCGTGTCGCGGATGCCCAGGTACCGCCGGTCTTTGATGTGCCCGCCGGGAATCCGCTCCAGGACGGTCCCTTCCGGGCGTTTCCACGGGTGGAGGTCCATCCAGGTCTGATCGCCGCTGGCGTCGACGAAGTGGGCGCCCGGGGCCATCGCCCCATCGCTCGAACCGTCGTAGGCCAGGTACAGTTCCCAGACGCCTCGCCGGGTGTTGTCAAAGGTGCCGCAGATGTGCCCGAAGTCGAACGGCTGGCCGTAGCGGTTGATCGGCCCGCCGCGGCGGACCCACGCTTCGACCGTCCACTGGCGGCCGCAGGTCCGCAGGTCCAGCTTTTCGCTGTGCTGAGGACCGACAAAACCCCACTCGCCACCGCCCTCGCAGACGGGGTAGCGGCCCCATCCGGGCCGCGGGTAGCGGATGTCGCCGAACATGTTGGTCCAGGTCAGGGTCAGTGACTCATCACCCATCACGTCGCGGAAGAACTTGCCGCTGGGGCCCTGCCAGTCGTACAGGACGACGGTGTGCTCATCCGGCTCGATACGGCGAAGCGCAGCCGAAACCGTCCGCAGCGTCAGGGTTTTGCTTACCGTCTGTCCGCGGGCGTCCAGGGCCAGAACCTCCAGGTCGACCAGGCTCTCCGCCGCAGGGCTTCCGCTGATCATGCCGGTTCGCGGGTCGAACGAAAAGCCGCTGGGAAGCGGTTCGCCCTTCAAGCTCCACCGCACCGGCTCGACCAGGAAACGGGACTCGAACTGATGCCGGTAGTCCAAGCCCACAAAGGCCAGCGGCAGGCCGGCGTCACGGATTTCACCACGGCGGACGTGCAGAGAGAATTCGTGCTCGTCGGCATGGCCGGCGGCATCAACGGCCCGGATACGCACCGGCGTCGGATCGGCCAGTTCGGACGGAACGCCTCGGACGGTTCCATCGCCGGTATCGAGCGCGACCCCTTTGGGCAGGCTGCCGTGCGCGATTTGCCAGGCGACCGGCTGGGTCGGGCCATCCGCCAGCAAGCGAACTGAGTAATCGCCATTGAGGACGGCTTCGGGCAGGCGGCGTCGCACGATGGTCAGCCGGTCGGCGACCGGATAGCGCATGACGCTCGATATTCGCAGCTCGTCGATCTCGCCCTGGAAGTTGCCGTAGCCCAGGTAGAACGGCGGGTCCTGCGAGTGCAGGAAGCCGCCCACGAGGAACGGGATGCAGGTTCCTCGCAGCTCATTGACGACCTCGCGCCCTCCCGGCCGCTGGAGCTTCCAGATCAGCCGTCCGTCAAGAAAAAGGAAGTGCTGCTGATCGGCGTAGCGGAACTGCCAAGCCACGTGATGCCACTGCTGGTCGGCGATGGCGTCGAGCGTCTCGCCTCGATAGCCGTCGGCGGCGCGGCTGACCCGGGCGGCGGTCTGGACCGAGCCGCCGGGACGATAGAACGGCCCGATGAATCGCCCCCACGGCCGAAGCCCCTCGCCGTGTTCGGCGGTCAGCAGGGCGAAGGTCCAGCCGCCGCGAACTCCCTCCGGCAGGCTCAGGCCTTCCTCGTCCGTGGCGCAAATGCTCGCGTAGGTGTTCCCTTCGTCCTGGCCCGGCGTCCCGGTGTACCGCACCCAGGCCTCGATCGTCCACTGGTCCGGGCAGAGTCGCAAATGCAGCTTGTCGTTGCCCACCGGGCCGACCAAGACGTTAGCGTCATCGGTCCGGCGGGCAAAGCGCGCGGTGGCGCCAAAGCCCGGGCGCTGACCCCAGAGGGCGTGCCTGGCCCGCAACGTCAGGGCCGGGTCGCCGCAGGCGTCGTGTGCTTCGTTGCCCGCGCCTTCGTCGAAATGATAGAGCGCGACGGTGTGCTCATCCGGCGTGAAAGGGCTTTGCCGGTCGTTGTTCATGTCAGGACTCGCTCGGAGCTCGGAATATTTGGCCGATACTTCTGTATGCAAGATGCCAAGCCGGCGCCAAGCCTTCTTGACGTGACGCTTCGGCCATCGGCGGACCACTCCTTGCTTCAGAGGGGCGGTCAGCCCCATGGCGCAACGTCTACCTTTTGAGCGTATCAGGAGCACTATTGTCCAGTCAAATGTCCTGCCATTTTCAGCCGTCCCCAGGTGATTGCCCTATCCGTGGAGTGGCGCAGCCCTGTGTTATTGTCGAATTGCCGCACACAGCAGGGGTCAGATCGCCAATCGTTTGTTAAAATTAAACACTCAAATGCCGATATTCAGGTTATGGCCCGAGGGCACAACTTGGGTCATTCAGCGGTCGGGCAAAGGTAACGTGGGGAGGCGGCGGAATGTCTCGCATGAAGGGAGCAGCGGCAGTTCATCCCGAAGAGTCCCTTTCCAGCGACGGGCAGGGCGCCGACGAACGGTCGGCGGCAGCGCTTTCGATCGCGGAGAAGATCCGGGACGTCTCGACGCTTCCGTACGTGGCGATCCGGGTCAACGAGATCGCCAACGATCCGAGTTCGGGCGCGGCGGATCTGAAGGCGGTGCTGGAGGCCGATCCGGCCATCAGCGCCCGGGTGCTCCGGACGGTCAACTCGGCTGCGTACTGCCCGCGGGTGAGAATCACCAATCTGCTGCAGGCGATCAGCTACCTGGGCTTCAATGAAATCCGCAACCTGGCGATGACCGCGTCGGTGCGGCAGTTGTTTTCCGCCCGAGGGGACGTGGGGCAGTACACGCAGGCGGGTCTCTGGAATCACATGGTTTCCGTGGGCGTCTGCGCCCGGATGATCGCCATGCGCAAGGAGCTGCCGAATTTCGAGGACGCGTACCTGGCGGGCCTGCTGCACGACTTCGGGATCATTCTGGAAGACGAGCATCTGCCTTCGCAATTCAGGAGAATGATGGACGGCCTGGACGTCGAGAAGACGCTGGCGGAGAATGAGCTTCGTTTTCTGGAGTTCGACCATCCGACCCTTGGCACGCTGGTCGGCGAGCAGTGGAAGTTCTCGCCGTGCGTGCAGGCGGCGATCGGCCATCACCACCAGTCGCGCGCGTACCAGGGCGAGGACGCGACGATTCTTCACTGCGTGGAGCTGGCCAACTACATCTGCTCGCTGAAGCACATCACGTCGGTGGGAGTCAATCTGGTTCGGCCCGCGGTTTTCGCCATCCGGGCGTTGGGGTTCGGGAAGGAGGACCTGGTGGTGCTGGGCCAAGACCTGGATCGGGAGATTCGACGGCGAAGCGACTTATTCACACTGTAAGGCAATCAGACAGATGGACGAATTCCTGGCACAGATCGAGACTCTCTTCTCCGTCAATCCGGATCCCATGTCGCCCTCGCAGGAACTCGAACCGGTTTTTGCGATGCTGGAGGGGTTCGGTCCTCGGGCGATCGTCCTGACCGATCGAACCGGTGGCGTCCTGGCGGCCTATTGGTCGGCAGAGGACTTCGAATTGCCGGCGGCACTGGCTGAAAGTTTGACGAGGCCGTTGGCCGACGCGGGCTTTGTCGTCTTTCCCTTTGGCGCGGGCAAGGCGTCCATGACGGCGTTCGTCGTACGACTGGCGGCCGAGGATGACGGTCTGCTCCTTGGTGGCCTCTGCGAACGGCAGGAGGCCGATGGCATCGGCCTGGCCGCTCTGCGGAGCGCCCTGCTGGCCTGCGGACGGCTGGCGTGCGATCAGCACCGGGTCCGCCAGGGAAATGACGAATGCGAGGCGCGTCTGAGGCAACTGTCGGCGGCGCACCGGGCGATGCGGCAATCGCTGGAACGGACGTTCCGCGCCGCGATTGAAGAGCACGAGCAGCGGACGCAGGAACACCAGGAGCACCTGCGGCGGATGGAGGAAACGGAACAGGACCTGGTCCGGGCGAAGGAGGCGGCGGAAACGGCGAGCGTGGCCAAGAGCCGATTCCTGGCCAACATGTCCCATGAGATTCGCACTCCCCTCAACGGGATCATCGGCATGATCCAGTTGCTCCAGGATACGGAACTGACGCCGGAGCAGGAGGAGTTCGCCGCCACGCTTCAGGAGTCGGGCAAAGCGCTGCTGAATATCGTCAATGACATCCTCGATTTCTCGAAGATCGAGGCGGGCAAGATCGAGATCGAGCACATCAGTTTCGACCTGGTTCAAACGCTGGAACACGTCGTCAAGCCGTTCGTTCCGGCCGCCGACGAGCGAGGCCTGCGGCTGGACTGCGCGATCGCTCCCGGCGTTCCGCGGTACGTTCGGGGGGACCCGAACCGTTTGCGGCAGGTGCTGACCAATCTGATCGGCAACGCCATGAAGTTCACGACGGAGGGATGGATACGGCTGTTTGTGGAACTTGAGTCGCTGGAGCGAGGCAAGGCGGTTTTGCGTTTGGGGGTCCAGGACACGGGCATCGGCATTCCGGAAGACCAGCAGGAGCGCGTGTTCCATCCGTTCGAGCAGGCGGACACGAGCACGACCCGCAAATACGGAGGAACGGGGCTGGGATTGACGCTGTGCAGCCAACTCGTGCAGAAGATGGGCGGACGCATGCAGTTGGAAAGCCGCTCGGGAACCGGCAGCACCTTTTACTTCCGCCTTCCGTTCGAGCTATCGGACCAGGCGTCGAAACACCTGGACGCTCAGCCGTCGGTTGCGTTGGCCGACGGGCCGACGGGCGAGGCGAAACGTCCGACGTTCACACCCGCCGTCCGCCCGCTGCACATCCTGGTGGCGGAGGACAACCCGATCAACCAGAGACTGATCCGGGGTATTCTCCAGCGGATGGGGCATATGGTGGTCGTTGTCGGCAACGGTCGCGAGGCGTTGGCGGCCCTGGCGAAGGAGCCATTCGACCTGGTCCTGATGGACAACCACATGCCGGAGATGGACGGTCAGGAAGCCACCGCGGCCATACGCGAGCGTGAAGAAGGCACCGCGGAGCACCTTCCGATCCTGGCCGTGACCGCCTCCGCCGTCAAAGGGGACCGCGAGCGGTTTCTGGAGGCGGGGATGGACGGCTACGTCTCCAAGCCTTTCAAGGTCGCGGAGCTGTGTTCGGCCATCGATGAGGTGCTCGCTTCAGGGCGTTCAGCGACCGCTGCGGATGGATAGAGTCGCCAGGGGAAATGCCGCCGATCCGAGCGGCAATCGCATCGGTGGAACCAGGCCTTAATCGCGGTCGTGTTTGTGGCCGGCGTGCTCGTGCTCGCAGGCTTCATGGTCGCCGGAGCCTTTGCAGCCGCACGCGCAGCCGATCTCGCCCTTGGCCGAACGGTACATCAGGATTCCCGCCACCGCCGAAATGCCGACCACCATGCCTACCAGCACCAATCCAGCCATCGAACGTCCTTTCTGCCCGGTTTGCCACTTATGACTATTCTACGCACGTCAGACATCCGTGCCAAGCCCTTGTGAATGTACATGCGTTTCAAGAACATCGGTCGAGTTTTGGGTGAGATTTTGATTAGCGGCGACTACAATAATCCGGCGGCCTCGAATGGCCACCATAACTCCTTGCCTTATTGAGGTTTACGGTAATGACGGAATCAACAATCATTGAGTTTCGTTCACGGGTGGATGGGACGGGACCGCTTTTCGCGGAGGTTTTCCGACCCAAGGCGGACAGAAATGTGCCGATGGCGGCGGTGATGGCGGGCTTTCACGGGACGCGGCAGAACGTCCTGGAGACCGCCAAACGACTGGCGAGCAAAGGGTTATGTGCGGTGGCGGTGGATATGCGGGGCCGGGGCGAGTCGGCTGGGGCGCCGGACTCCGGAGCGGTCGAAATTCATGACATCATGGACGCCCTCGATGCCACGGCCGACCGGCTTGGCGATGGCGTCGATCGGAACCGCTGCAGCATTGTCGGCTACAGTGGCGGAGGGGGCAACGTGTTCTCGGCGATCACGAAGTTTCCCGACCGGTTTCAGGTCGCAGCGGCTTTTTTCGGGATCGCCGATTACGCGTTCTGGCATCGCAGCCGCGCGCGGGTCGATTGCTGCCGGACGATGGAGAAGTGGATCGGCGGCGGCCCGGACGCCTTGCCCGAGAAGTACCAGGCCCGCAACTCGGTCCTGGCGGCGGGCAATTGCGTCCGGACCGAAGTCCACATTTTCTGGGATGAGGGCGAGCGGGACTGTCCGGGTTCGATGAACGAGCGGTTCGCCGAAGCCGCTCGCCACGCGGGTAACGAAAGCGTTCACTGCCACGTCAGTCGCGAAGGGGACAAACACCGCTGGATTCACGGTTATCCGGAAACCAATCCCGATCTGATCGCGGCGGAGGAGGTGTTCGTGCCTCGGATGCTGGATCGTCACGAGGACATCAGCCTGCCGTCTTCCGGTCGGCTGGTCGTGCCCGGGTACGTGGTGACGCGGCGGTTCGCGTTTTGGGTGGGCGACGGTCAGGCGGGAACGGCCCGGATCGAGTACAATCTGGATCCGTCGCTGAGCGTGCGGCTGGCGACCTGAGCGGATTCGCCCAAGCTCCCAGTGGACAACCGGCAGCGTTGCGGTTATTCTTGATACATACGGCAATTGGCTCACGGGGTCCATCGAATGAAGCGAAGAGCCTCCAATCTGGCCGGGGTGGATGCGGCGATGGGCGAGGTGATCTGGCTGATCCGTCTGCGTTGGTTGGCGGTGGTCGGGGTGCTGGTGACCGTGCTGGTGGTGGATCGTTTTTTCCGGGTCGAGTTGGTCCCTGCCGCCCAGACGCTGATCCTGACGGTGACGGGGCTGATCGCGTTGTACAATTTTATGCTCTACCGCCGGCTGCCGCGGGTCCGCCGGTGGCTTCAGAGCGATCCGCACCGGGCGTTCACGACGATCAAGCGTCTGATCCACATCCAGATCGTGGCCGACCTGGCGTGCCTGGCGGTTATCCTGGATCTGTCGGGCGGATTGCTGAATCCGCTGTGCGTGTTCATGTTGTTCCACATCGCGATCGCGGGGATCACGCTCAGCCGGGTCGAGGCCTTCGCGGTGGCGAGCTTTGCCTCGCTGCTGCTCGTCCTGCTGGGTCTGGTCGGGGCGCTGTGGCCCGCCCTTCGCCTGCCGCTGAGGGGCTATCCGCTCGAGACGGCGGCGGAGGGCCTGGTGGGCAACGGGTTCTTCATCGTCTCGGTGGTCCTGTCGCTGGCCGTCACGTTTTACCTGATCGCGTATTTCACCAGCAGCGTCAGCCGCGACTTGCGGCACGTTCTGGAGGAATTGGAGACGGCCAACGAGGCGCTGCGTCAGCAGGATCGTGAGAAGTCGAGATTCCTTCGCGTAATCGCCCATCAGCTTCGCTCGCCGCTGTCGGCCATCATCAGCCTGGCGCACGCCTACGCCGAACCGGCTGACAGCCAGCAGTGCCTGGTCAAGATGCCCGAGCTGGTGAACCGCATCGACCGGCGATGCCGAGGGCTGATGGCGCTGGTGGACGATCTGCTTCGCCTGACTCATATTCGCGAGGGGCTGGACCGTCACGAACAGCCCGCTCCGATCGAGCTGAATCGGGCCATCGCGGACGTCTGCCGGATGTTTGAGGCCCAGGCGGCAGAGAAGGGCCTGGCCCTGCAGCTTGCTCTGCCCGACGGGCAACCGACCGTCCTGGCCCATCCGCGGGACATTCCGGACATCGTGGAGAACCTGGTTTCCAACGCCATCAAATACACCGACGCGGGCGAGGTGCGGGTTGAGGGACGGGTTCGCAGCGGACGATACGTGCTGGCCGTCCGCGACTCCGGTATCGGGATTCCCGAGGAAGACCAGAAGGATCTCTTCCGCGAGTTTTTCCGGGCTGGCAACGCCAAGAAGCGGGAGGTCAACGGCAGCGGACTTGGGCTGAGCATCGTGCAGGCGGTGGCCCGACGGCTTGGCGGAGACGTGCGTTTTGAAAGCGAAGCGGGACGAGGCGCCACGTTCATCGTGGAGCTGCCTCTGAGCCAGCCGATTCAGATGACGATCGCGGCGGCTCAGGAAGCGGCCAAAACCTCCTGACGGCTGGCGCTAGAACCCTCGTCGCTGGTTATTCTCGGGACAGGAAAGCGTGTACAATTGATCGTTCTTGCACCACTCGCCGAGCCCATAGGCCAGACCCACCGCGGCAAAGACCGGCACGCAAAGGGCCAGATCGAGGCCCAGATTGGTCAGCACGTTCTGCGTCGGCAGCAGACCGTCGGTCAGGATGGTCCGCCCGGCTGCGGTTAAGACGCCGACGCACAGGCCCATCCGGACCACAAACTCGCGCAGGACGAACCGCCACATGCCCTGCTCCCGAATCTTCTCCCACTCCTGACGCTTCTTCAAATTCATCCGGCTGCTCCCGGTAAACGTGTACCCACTCCTTATCGACCGCTGGTTTCGGGCCGTTTAGTGCGGACTGCCGCCACAGGCGGGACGGATTGCTTCTGCCGCAACGTAAAATGCAAGTATAGCCGCCCGAGTTAATTACGGCAACCGGCATCGCCGCTTTTGGATTGCCGACGGCCGGATGGCGGTGCCGCTGTCCGAACGGGGAACGGCCCTGCATAACTATACAAAATCTTTCGAAATGCAGCTGATTGCGCATCGGGGAAGGTCAGGCCGTCGGATTTCCGCGGGGGATAGGCGAGAGCGCAATCATCGACCGCTGTTGGCCGACTGGACTAGACTGTCGCTTCCTGGAGTTCTTCCGCCGGTTGGAGGGGGAATTTCACGGCTTCGGACGGCCGACGTTTGATAATCCGGGCCGGCACACCGACCACGGTGGATGATGCGGGCACATCCTGGATCACCACCGCCCCCGCCCCCACGACGGCGTCGGCCCCGATCCGGACCATCTGGATCACGGTCGCCCCGATCCCTACGAAGGCCCCCGGCTCGACGATCACCCGGCCGGCCAGACGGGCCCCGGGACAGACGTGAGCGGAATGGCCCACGATCGATTCGTGATCCACGATGCAGGCGGTGTTCAGGATCGCCGAGTCTCCGATCTGGCAGTGGGCACAGGCTACGGCCCCCGCCGCCACGACGACGTTTCTACCGACCGTGCAGGTTGAGGCAACGTTCGCCGAAGGGTGAATTGCATTGATTAAGGTCATGCCACACTGATCAACTGCCTTGGCGTACCGTCGCCGGGTGGCATTGTCACCTATCGCCACGATGGCCCCCTCGATGCCTCGCTCCTTGAGCAGACCGAGGTTCGACGGATCGCCGATAACTCTCAGGCCATCGATGCGTTCTCCCTGGAGCAGCGGATTGGCGTCAATGAAGCCCACGGGCCGATAGAGTCCCGCCGCCCGCACGATGTCCAGGACCACGCGACCATGTCCGCCTGCGCCGATGATGATAATGTCCATAATACAACGAACCTCCCACTTTCTATTTTCGTATGGGAGAGCAGCCGGGCTTTGGCAAAAATTTCGGACGACCGCAGGCATCGTCCGCCGCGCCGCTCCAACTCGGATTTATTCCTGTCTGTGGAGTTGGGGGGCTGAGTGTGACCGGGTCGGCGTTCCGCGGCAGTTCCGAGAAGTTGCCTTGCACCCGCTGTAAAAATCACTGCTTGGACATCAACGAGCTAAAGCGTGCACTCCGCGAGACCGATAAAACTAACACCTGTCCATAGGCGAGCCAGTGTGACAGCGTAACCTGGGTTGTCGGGAGAATTTAGGGTGAGTAGTTGTGGTATGATGGGCAGGTTTCCGAGCCGCCCCCCGGCTGGACCCAGTCGGCGAAATACAGGAGATTCATCGGTGCTCAAGAGGCAGATTGCCGCAGTCGCGTTCCCTCTGATCGGCCTGCTGATGTGTTCGTCCCTTGGATGCAACGCGATGCTCAACGGCTGGCTGGACCCCAGCCAGGTCGGTCGTTTTCGGGGTCCGGCGGTCACGCAGGAACTCCGGCGGAGCATCAGCATCGCCGACGAGCCGGAGCTCTATCTCCAAGGCGGCGAGCCCACGCCGGACGATCTAGTCGTGCCCGCCACGGACTATGTCCTCCAGGCGGCGGATTTCGTCGACCTGAACGTCTACGAACTGATGTTTCCCGGTCAGCCGTGGTATCAGACGCGGCAGATATCCAACGGCGGCTTCATTACCATTCCGCAGGTCAAGGATCGGATCCGGGCGGCAGGGCTAACCGCCCTCGAACTTGAGGAGCACCTCAAACAGATCCTGATTGAGCAACAAATCCTTACCCAACCGGAGGTTGCGGTATTAGTCAGGGAGGCCCGGGGGCGGACGTACAACATCCTCGGCGCGGTGCGTGTTCCGCGCAGCGAGGTTATCCCGCGTCCCGATTACCGTCTCATCGACGCCCTTGCCGCGGCGGGCGGGGTCACCGTCCAGGATTCGTTCAATGTGCGGGAGCCCACGATCAAGACGGTCTACGTTTTTCGATCCGAACCCGAGATAAAGCCCGAGCCGCCGGTTCCGGCACCCCGGAGCGAGCCGCAGCCCCCTCCGGCCTTCAGCAGCGTGGCGCAGACCCAGCCCGAGGCGCCCACCGGTCATTGGGTGTGGGTTAACGGCGAGTGGAAGTTCGTCGCGTCGGCGCCGGCTGCGACCCTGCCGGCCGAGTCGGCGACCGCACCGGCTGTCGAGTCGCCCCTGGAGAGAGAGCCTCGAATGGAGCCCGAGGCGGAGTTGCCGCTGACCCCGGAGGAAGAGATATGGGAGCGGCTGGTTGCCCAGATGCCTTCGCAGCGTGTCCTGGCCATTCCGCTGGAACGGCTGCAGGAAGGCGACCCGCGGTACAACGTGGTGATACGGGACAAGGACACGATCTGGGTGCCCGCCCCGCTTGTGGGCGAGTATTACGTCATGGGCAACATCTACCGCCCCGGGGTCTACGGCCTCAACGGCCGTGACGTCAGCCTTCGGCAGGCGATCGCAGCCGCCGGGGGGCTCAGTCCGCTGGCCGACCCGACGCGGCTTGAGTTGATCCGGCGTATCGGTCCCGATCAGGAACAGATCGTTCAGGTCAACCTGGACCGTATCTTCGCGGGCATGGAACAGGACGTTTTTCTGAAGCCCGACGACATCATCAACGTAGGGACGAACCCGGTGATGCCGTTCCTGGCGGTGCTGCGGAACGCCTTCCGGGCGACCTACGGGTTCGGTTTCATCTATGACCGCAACTTCGCGGACATCGACTCGTTCGAGGGTCAGACGAACCCGACGGATCGCCGCCGATCAGAACAACGGACTCGCTTTGGATTTGGACTCTAGCGTTCATGGTTACAACTACGGATAGCAGTTCTTCGGAATATCCGGCTGGTGCGGCTGAGACGGGACCCGCTGTCGCGGGACGGCGCCGTCAGCGTCGGGTTCGACGTCGTGACACGACGCCGGGTTGGTTTGAGGTGATCACCGCCGCCGGTTGGATCAAGATCGCCGTGCTGAGCTTCTTCCTGGCCATGCTCTATCGCCACCAGCTCATCCGGATGGTGCACACGTGGATGGACGACCCGGACTGGTCCCACGGTTTTCTGATCCCGCTGTTCAGTCTGTACTTTCTGCACCAGCGTCGCGATCGGCTGGCCCAGGCCGACTTCCGCACGAACTGGCTGGGCCTGGCGCTGGTTGTGGCGTCCATCATCGGCCTTATGGCCAGCATCTATCCGCTGAAGATGGGTTACCCCCAGCAGTTGGCGGTGTTGGGCACGATGCTGGGCCTGGTGCTGCTGAACTGCGGATGGTCCGTGCTCAAGATCGTGTGGCTGCCGATCCTGTACCTGTTCTTTGCGGTTCCCTTGCCGACACGGATGTACGTGGCGTTGACCATGCCGATGCGGCAGTGGGCTTCGGACGTATCGGCCCTCGTGCTGAACATGATTCCGGGGATCGAGGCGGAGGCGCACGGGGTGGTTGTCGAGGCATTCTATCAGGGCCAGATGCACCAGTTGAACGTGGCTGAGGCATGCGCGGGCATGCGGTTGATGATGGCCTTTGTGGCGTTGGGGGTGGCCATGGCGTACCTTTCGGACCGCCCCACCTGGCACCGCCTGGTGCTGGTGGCCTCGACCCTGCCGATCGCCCTGTTCTGCAATTTCACGCGGGTAACGGTCACGGGCGTTCTGTACATCATGGTCGACCCGAAATACGCGGAGGGAACCTTCCATGAGGCCCTCGGACTGGCAATGCTGCCGGTAGCGTTCTTGATGTACTGGGGCATTGCGGGCCTGTTGAACAGCCTGTACATCGAGGAGGGGATCGAGGAGACGGCGATCGATGAATAGACTTTCCATTGACCCCCCGAGAGGCATTATTCAGGGCCTGCTGAAGGATCGCGGGTTCCTGGCGGGCGCGATCGTGCTGGCCGCGGCCGCGGTCAGCGTTCACGCCGCCGCCGAGAGATTGCAGTTGCACTTTCGCAAGCTGCCCATTCCCCTTCGCAAAAGCCTGGCGGAGTTCGACGCGACGAAGATGGGCTCGTACAAGTTCGTGCAGCGAGTCGAGCTCAAGCCGGAGATGGAAGCGGAACTGGGAACCCAAGACTACGTGCAACTGATCTTTGAGGATACGTCGATCGGCGACGAGCAGGCGCCGGGCCGATACGTCCACTTTTTCGTGACGTACTACACGGGCGACCCCGACCAGGTGCCTCACGTGCCCGACGTGTGCTATGTGGGAGCTGGGCACCAGACGAAGAACACCGAGAATTTCGAGATGATCGTGCCCGGTATCGGGGCTGACGAGGACCGGCTTCCGGTGCGTCTGCTGGTCCTGGAGCGGACCGACACCTTCGCCGTTCTGCAGCGGCCGGTGCTCTATTTCTTCGCGGTGAACGGCGGCTATGCCTGCGAGCGGACGGCGGTTCGCCTGCGGCTGGCCGACCTGCGGACCAAGTATGCCTATTTCAGCAAGGTCGAGTTGGCTTTCAGCGGAGCGAAGCAACCCACAGCCGAGCAGGCCAAGGAACTGGCACAGAAGTTCTACGCCCAGGCGGTGCCCATTCTGGTCGATGAGCACTGGCCCGACTGGGAGCAGGCCACCGACCGGCGATGAACCGGGGTGGCAGAGGCAGCGTATGGATTCGTGTTGAGAGTTTCCAAAAGACAATTATCATTGCCGGGTCAGCAGTTTTACTGATTAAGGAGAAGCCTCGGGATGGCGACGGTACGGCGATTGAACAAGCGGATGGTGGCGTTTCTGACCGTGGGCACCATAATGATGTTGACGCTGATCATGGGGTTGCTCCTGAAGTATGCCGCGGCGGAGAGGAATCCGGACCTCTACGCGCAGCGGGCCGATGAGCTGATGGCTTCGGGCGATTATCTGGAAGCCGCTTCGAAGTATGGTCGGGCGTTCAAGTACAGCGACAACGATCCGAAGTGGCTGCTGAAGGTTTCGGACGCCTACTACCAAGCCGGTGAGGTCGCCCGTGCCCGAGCCGCTCTGGGACAGTCGGTGATCACCGATCCCACGTTCATCGAAGGCCAGAAACGTCTGGTCAAGATGTCCTACGAGATGTTTGGCCGATCGTCCAACGTGGCGATGATGAGCTCTCTCCAGGACGAGGCGGACAAGCTGCTGGCCATGCTGCCGGCGGACAGCGAGTCGGATCCGGAGCTTCGTGAGACACGGGCGTTGGCGGAGTTTTGCCGGGGTCTGGGGCTCTACGCACGGCGGGGTGAGAACACGGAGTTTCGGTCCAAGGCGGAGGAGGCGATCAAGCTCGCCGTCTCGCTGGATCCGAAGCCGGACTATGTCGAGGCGCTGGCGGCCATGGTCTCGGACGAGGCGGAGGAGAACGTGAAATTCGCCTCGGCCCCGAATATCCTGCCGGACGAGTACACCCAGCAGGTGGCCCGTATGCGGGAGCATTTCGCCGCCGGCGAGAAGGTCTTTGCCGATCACATCGAGGCGCTGGCGGCCGATTCGGCCATGCATCGCCTTTTGGGCATGTACCACAGCCGGACCTGCGCTCGATTGGAGACGACGCTGGCCATGTTCTGTCAGACGCGGATTCAACAGGGGCAGAACGTTCAGGTCATCTCGGAGCAGGAGTTGGCCCGCCTCGACCAGCAGAGCAACCTGACCGACGAGCAGAAACGCGCAGCCCGGCAGACGCTCCAGACGAATCTTCGTGGAACTCAGCAGTCGCTTCCCCGCTGGAAGCGTCATCTGGAGGATCACCAAACCGCCGCCGACAAGCACCAGGCGGCAGCTCAGGACAACCTCAAGAAGGCGCTGACACTGGCCCAGTCCGAGACGGACAAGCGGGAAGCCCTTCTGGCCCTGGCCCAGTTCAAGATTCAGGACGACGCGAACGAGGAAGCCTACCGGTTGGTACAGGACTGCATCGATCTGGATCCCAACCAGTACGCCCCGTATCTGCTGGCCGCGGCCATTCTGCGGCAGCAGGCGACGGCCGGGGAGGCCGAGAGCGCCGGGGCGAAGCTGGATCTGGCGGTGGAGATGCTCGACCGGCGTCTCAACCAGATGCCTCCGCAGTTGACGGGGCCGGACGGGTGGCGGAACCGCATGCTGCGGACGCAATTGATGATGACGATGACGGATCTGCTTTTCGCCCGCCAGGCGGAGGGCGACGCGGCCATGCTGGATCGGTACATTGACGAGATTCAGCTTCAGACGGGAACCGAAGACTACCGGATTCACCAGCTCAAGGGTCGCAAGGCCCTGCTCGATCAGAACGTCCTGGAGGCGATCAAATGTTTCGAGGAGGCCGATCGTCTCGCCAACGAGAATGCCGGGTGGATCAAGTTGATCCTGGCCCAGTTGCATCTGCAGCGAAACCAGACCGGGGCGGCCAAAACGGCGGTGGATCAAGCCTTGCAGATGAACCCCAGTTCGGAGGACGCCCTGACCCTGGCCGCCACCGTCTATCTGCGGCTGGATGATCCGGTCCGCGTGCTTTCGCTGGCCGAGCAGCTTCTTTCACTTCCGAAACTGAGCCGGGATCAGCGGCAAAAGGGGCTGGCGTTCAAACTGGAGGCTCTGGCGAGACTGGACCGTCTGGACGAGGCGGATGCGGTCGCCGAGGCGATGGTCGAGGCCGGAGCGGATCTGGACTGGCAGGTGCAGAAGGCTCAGATTCTCGCCATGCGCGGGCGTGTCCAGGAGGCGGAGAGTCTCCTGAACACCATCCTTCGCGAGCACCCGGACCACAAGGACGCCGCGGCGATATTGTCGAGTCTCTACTTTCAGACGCGGCGGGTCGACCAGGCCAAACAGGTGCTCCAGACCGCCTTGGAGAAGTACCCTGATGACCGCCTGCTGCAGCGTCGAATGGAATTGTTGAGCATCGAAGACGATGAGGCGCGGGCTTCGCGGGCCGCTGAGATGGACCGCGAAGACAGGGAGGCCCGGCTCATGGAGGAGATGAAGCTGGTCGAGGGAGAGAGCGACCCCTACGTCCGCGCGGTCAAGCTTTTCGACCAGTACCTGCGGCAGAACAACATGGAAGAGGCCAAGAAGCACCTGGCCCAGGCCAGCGAGATCGATCCCAAGCGGGCCAACGCGGTGTGTTTCCGTTTCGCGGTGGCCACCAAGGACTGGGCGGGCGCGCAGAAATGCGTGGATCTGGCGAAGGTCGAGAACCTCGACACGGTCGGCGGCGCCTACTATGAGGGGCAGTTGGCCAATGCCCGGGGATGGGAGTTGCTGGTCGAGCAGAAGAACGATGAGGCGAAAACGAAGTTCTCCGAGGCCGCCCGTTCGCTGGAACTGGCGGTGGCCGAGCTTCCTCAAGAGGCGGTGATTCGCGCCATGCTCGGCGAGGCGTATTTCGTGCTGGAGCGTGCGGCCGACGCGCGGGAGCAGATCGGCAAGGCGCTGGAGCTGAGTCCGACCAACCCGTACGCCCTGCGCGCCCAGTCGCTGCTGCAGTGGGACGCGATCGCCCGCAATCCGGCCACGGTCAACCCGCAGTTGGTCCAGGCTTTCGCCGGGACGGTTCAGCGGGGCTGGAGCCAGCTTCGGTGGGACCCGTGGCTGCAACAGAAGGCCCAGTGGCTGACCGATCAGGCGAAGGTCCAGCAGGCGATGCAGGACGATGCCCGTCTCGACGCCCAGACCGTGTTGACACGGCGTATCGAGAGGCGGCAGGAGAAACCGGACGATCTGCAGAATCTAATCCGTCTGGCGTGGATCTACGAGAACCGCGAGGAGGTCCGCGACCTGGACAAGGCCGAGGAGTGCTATCAAGGCGCCCTGAGTCAGGCACAGGCGACCAGTCTGACCGATGCCTATCTGCAGTTCGCCTCCCGCCACGATCGCGTGGCGAACGTGGAGAGCTATCTCCGGCAGCAGGCACAGAAGCTGGCGGAATCCGGGAACGCGGATGGGTATTCGCTGGTCGGGTACTTCTACGAGGCAACGCAGAAGCCGGACCAGGCGGAGGAGGCGTTCTCAAAGACGGTCGAGGTGGAGGACGCCCTGAAGACCCGCCTGAACCTGGCGGTGTTCCATGCCCGGCACAAGCAGCTTGCCAAGGCGGTTGAGTGGGCATTCAAGGCTGTCCAGTCCGATGCTCCGGAAACCGAGAAGTCCAACGCGAGGGTCCTTTTGATTGAAGTGCTGATGGAGAACCGGGAGTGGGAAGAAGCCGGGAAGCAGGCCGATCAGTTCGCCTCGCTCCACCCGGAGGATCCCCGAGGCGGCTTGCTCCAGGCGCGGCTGGCGATCAATCAGGGTCGGATGACCGAGGCGGTCGCCACCCTCTCGCAGATTCTGGAAAAGACACCCGGAAACACTCAGGCGCTTCAGGAACGGGCCAATGCGTACATTTACATGTGGAAGCTCGACGAGGCGATGGCTGATCTGGAGAAGCATGCCTCGATCAATCCGGCCGGTTTCGGCCTGGACGGCCGGGTCAGCCTGATCAAGCTGTACTGCGAGTTGGACCGCACGGCGGATGCGGTGCAGGAAGCTCGCAAGATCATCGAGACGCCCGGCCTGGCGGAACAGCCGGCCCTGCTGGAGGCGATTCGAGACTCTCTGCTGCCGGCGCTTGCTTCGGCCATGGATCCGCAGCCGTACGAGGAACTCCTGGTCTGGGCGGGCAGTCTGCACGGTTCCTATTGGGGCTGGCCTTACGAGCAGGGCCTGCTTCACATGCGGGAGGAGCGGTTCGGACGGGCGGCGGAAGTGCTCCAGCAGGCGTGGACAAAGGCGGCTCAGAGCAAGTCACCCATGGCGGCCACCATCCTGAACACGTATCTGGAGGCCCTGCTGCAAGCCGGTCAGCCCGAGCAGACCGTCAGCGTTGCCCGCGAGGTGTTGACCCAAGGTCAGACGGCGGATCCGCAGGTTCTGGCATGGATGTCGGCCGCCCTGTTCAAGCTGAACCAGGAGGAAGCCGGCACCCAGGCCCTCGTGGAGGCGCTGCGTCTTTTGCAGAGCACTCCTCCGGCGGTATGGCACATCACTCGAAACTGCCTGCTGAAGGTTATGGATGCGCCAACGGCGATCACCCGAATCGAGTCACTGCTCGGTCAGTCGGACGATGCCGTTTCAGGAGTCAAACTCGCCCTCGCCACCGCCTGTTTCGCGGCCAAACAGCCGGAGAAGGCCTATCGTCTGTGTCAGGAAGTGGTTGCCCAGGAACAGGATGCGCAACGGCAGCTTCTGGTCTGGTACATTGCCGGTCAGGAGTTGACCGACAACAAGGCCTACAGCGAAGCGCTTGAGGCGCTGAACAAGGCCAGGGAGCTGGACCCGGACTCGACGGCGGCCCTGAACAATATTGCTTATATTTACGTAGAATTTGTTGATCGGGGCGATGAGGGAGTGCAGTTGATTGAGCAAGCATATCGAGGCGCCCCGAATAATGCCGATCTACTGGATACCTATGGCCGAATCCTCGAACGGATCGGTCAGAAGGAAAAGGCCATGGTGTACCTGGCCAAGAGCATATGGATCAAGGCCTCGGCGGCGAGCCGTTTCCACCTGGGACAGATCCTGCTGGAACAGGGCCGGCGTCACGAGGCCCAGGTTCAGTTCCGCCAGGCGTTGGCCATGGTGGGCGAGGACAAGGTTCTCGAGGGGCGTATTCGGGACGCCCTCAAGAGCATTTGACATGGTAACCTGATCGGCACCGGCATTCCGGGCCCCAACGTTATCGGGCAACCGGGACGGACGGGGCATAGGGATGCCGGCCGGCGGGAAGACTGAAGAACGAGGGAGAGCGATGTCGCAGATAACCACAGTTCCGGGAACGCCGATGCCGCCGATGGTCCAGGTCCCGCTCTCACCGGGCATGCGGCCCTCGGGACCACCGATGCCTCAACAGGCATTCACGCCGCAGGACATCATCCGGATGCTCAAGAAGCGCATCTGGCTGATCGTCATCGTTGCCATCCTCGTTTTCGTCGGTTCGGGCGTCGGGACGTATTTCTGGGCCAAGTACTATCCGACCTACCGGGCCACCGCACTGGTAGAGGTCAAGAGTCCGAACCCTCCGGCGCCGATGGAGAAGCAGGGGCAGCTTCCCAACAAGGACATCATGGAGCAGCACATCAACACCCAGGCCCGGATGATCAAGGCCATGGGAATCCTGAACAAGGCCCTGGAGGATCCAGTGGTTCGCGGCACCTCGTGGTACCAATCGTTCGGCAACGACGTTCCCAAGGCCCTGCTGGACATGGATGAGCGTCTCGCCGCCACCCCCATCCGGGACACATGGTTCATTAACGTCGGCTTCGCGTGGCGGCACGATGGCGAAAGCGCCCAGATCGTCAATGCCATTCTGGACCAGTACCTTCGCAGGGTTAGCGACGCGTCACAGGGCCGGAGCCGCACGGACTTGGCTCTGTACCAGCGCAGGGCGCAGGAACTTCTCTCGGAGATCAGCCTCAAGAAGGCTGCGCTGGCGCGGGACCGCGCCTCATACAACATCCCGGTGATCGAGCGGCGTCAGGCGGACGTCGGGGCAAAGGTCGCCTCGCTGAACGAGCTGCTTGAGGAGCGGCTGACCGGGCAGGAGCAGGCCCAGTCGCTGTATGACATGTACCACCGGCCCGGCGCGCAGACCAGCATGGCCGATACGCCCGAGATGCGTCAGGCGGTGGATTTCGACCCGCTGGTGCGGACGTACACGGCGCAGTTGGCGGACGCCAGACTGAATCTTGAGACCGCGCGGGAATACCGACCCAAGCACGGCCTCACGCTTCAGCTTGAGCGGCAGATTCAGACGATCGAGCGCCAGCTCAATGCCCGGAAGTCCGAACTCCTCGCCGAGAACTTCCGCCAGATGAGCGAACGCACGCAGGTGGAGTTGGACGGCATCACGCGGGAAGTCATCTCGCTCCAGAACCGCATGGTGGAGGCCAAGCACGAACTGGACGACCTGGAAGCCCACATGGCCAAATACCGGGCGGATGAGCGGGATATCCAGAATCTCGAGGAGCAACTGGCCACCGTCAACGACCACATCATGCGGCTGCGGATACAGCAGGAAGACCCGGAACTGGTCCGGGTCAGCATCTCCAGGGCTGAAAGGCCTCTGGAACGAAGCTCGCCCAGCTTCAAGGTGAACCTGCCGGCCGGGCTTATGCTGGGGCTGATGCTGGGAGTGGGTTTCGCATTCCTCCTGGAGTTCCTCAGCTCGACGGTCAAAACGCCGGCCGACGTGGTTCGCCAGCTCCATCTGCCCTTGCTGGGACAGGTGCCCTCGCAGGAGGATGACGAGGCGTCGCCGGAGGACATGAACAAGCTTCTGATCGAGTCGCCGCACTCGATCCTGGCTGAGAGTTTCCGTCAGTTACGGACGAACTTCCTCTTCGCGGGTCCGCCCGAGCAGCAGCGGACGGTGCTGGTTACCAGTTGTTCGCCGGAGGAGGGCAAGACCTGCATCGCGGTCAATCTGGCCACTTCGCTGGCCTTGGCCGGGCAGAAGGTTCTCCTGATCGACGCCAACTTCCGGCGTCCGAGCGCAGCGGAGGCGTTCGGCCTCTCGGACGGTCAGCAGGGACTCAGCGACATCCTGGTCGGACGGGCCAGTGCCAGCAACCTGATCCGGCCTACTCAGCACGACAACCTGGACGTTCTGCCGGCGGGCCCCCTGCCGCCGAACCCGGCCGAATTGCTGGGCAACGACCACCTCAAGGGCCTGCTCCAGGAGCTCAAGGGCCGATACCAGACGATCATCCTCGACGGCCCCCCCCTGCTGGTGGTCAGCGACGCCCTGGTGCTGGCCACCGCGGTGGACACCGCCATTCTCACCATCCGGGCCGGGCACACGGCCCGCGGCGCAATTCTCCGGGCCCGCGAGCAGCTTCGCCGGGTCAACGCCCGTCTCAGCGGGATCGTCCTGAACGACGTGCGCATCACCCGGGGCGGGTACTTCCGCCAGATGTACCGCACCTACTACGAGTACCATGCTCCGGAAGGGCTGCTCGAAAAGGATGGTGAGGAACAGCCGGAAGCCGAGGAAGTCAAGTCCGAGTGACCCCGGCCTGCGGCTCCGACCCGCCGATTCCGCCACGAGGCATAGTCTTTGGGCGTTTCCGAACCGGCGTGGCCCCCTGCCTGCCCGGCGTTACTTCACTTCGTTAAATATTTGACAGGTCCGGAGCCACCCCTATAATCGGGAGGTTAGCTTGGATTGCGATTGCCCATGACGGCAGAACCACAGGCCAAACCAGGACTCAGGATCTACGCAATGAAACAGACTGCCTCCGGACGGTTTCTTTGTGCCTCTCGTCCGATGCTCGCCGCCGCGCTGCTCTGCGCGCTTCCCAGTTGCCTGTTGAGCGGCGCCTCGTTCGAACAGGGCGTACCGATCGTGCCCGCCGTTCGCGGCGGGGTCACCAGCGCCGTGATCGATACCGACGCGGTGGTGGCGCGGGCCGCCCTGGCCGCCCAGGAGGAACTGGCGGCCACCGAGCCGGCCCCATCGGGCCCGGAGCAGGAGGTGGTGATCCAGGACATGGACCGGCTCAAGCAGTACGTTCCGGACCCCGTTGAGGCGGAGATCTCGGATATCGCCCGACCTCAACGGGTGCTGCTCTCGCTTCGCGACGCGGTGGCCCTCGCGGCTGCGCACAGTTTCCGCATCCGCACCCAGGGCTTTGGGCCGGCGATCAGCGCGATGGACGTTCTCGCCGCGGAGGCTGTTTTCGACGCCTCCTATTTTCTAGAGGGGGAGTACACGAAGCAGAATCAGCCGACCCCGTCGCAACTCATCGGCAGCAGCGTCGAGCAGCACACGATGACCACGGGGATCACCAAACCGCTGCCCACCGGCGCCGCCATCACCGGGGCGTGGAATCTGGTCCGCTATGACACGTCGCTGTCGTACTACACGCTCAATCCCAGCTACACGAGCAGCTTCGCACTGGAACTCCGCCAGCCGTTGCTCCGCGGTTTCGGGCTCGACGTCAACCGGGCCAATATCGAACTGGCTGAGAACAACACGCTGATCGCCAAGTTCGATCTTGAGCAGGCGGCCCGCGAGCAGCTTTCCAACGTCGAGAAGACCTACTGGCAACTCGTCCAGGCCCGTCGCAACGTGGTGATCCAGAAGAGTCTGGTCGACCAGACCGAGGAGACGCTTGACTTCCTCGAGAAACGCAAGATGTTCGACGTCTACGCGGTTCAGATCACTCGGACGCAGGCCCTGCTGGGCACCCGCCAGGCCGAGTACGTGCAGATCAAGAACCGGGTCCGCGACCTGGAGGACCAGCTCAAGCAGTTGATCAACTATCCGGATCTGAACCTCGGCGAGGACATCGAGATTGTTCCGGTGGACTTCCCGACGGTCGGTCCCATCGCGATGGACCGGATCGCCCAGGTGCAGGTGGCCCTCCAGAACCGCTCGGAGATCGAGCAGCGGAAGCTGACCATCGAGAACGCGCGCATCAACGTCGCCGTTCGCAAGAATCAGGCACTTCCCAAACTGGACCTGACCGCCCGGTATACGATCAACGGGCTGGCGGGCAATCCGGGCAACGCCTTCGACGAAATGTCCACCAGCCACTTCCAGGACTACTTCGTGGGCATCTCCTTCGAATACCCCATCGGCAACCGCGCCGCCCGGGCTGAGCAGCGCAAGGCGGTGCTGCAGCGTGACCAGGCGATTGCCGCGCTCAAGGAAGTGATCGAGGGCGTGATTCTGGAGGTCGACGTGGCGGTCCGCGAGCTTCAGACTTCCTACGACCAGATACCTCCGACCTCGGCGTCGGTGGTGGCCGCCGAAGAGAACCTGGACGCGATCGTGGCCCGGCGGGTCCGCCTGTCGCCCGAGTATCTCGACCTGCAGCTTCGGGCCCAGGAGACTCTGGCCCAGGCCCGCCAGGCCCTGCTGGCCGCGCTGGTCAATCACAACGTGGCCCTCGTGGAGCTGGAGCGTACCAAGGGCACATTGCTCCAGCACTACAACGTATCCCTTTGTCCGGAACTCGAATGATCGCACTGGCCGCTCTGGAAGCGGAAGATTTCCTGGCCCCGCTGCTCGAGGAGTTTGTCTGGAAGGAGCAGTTTGGCGGCCGGCTGCCTCTGGTGGCGGTGACGATGCTCGCCGTCGCGGCGGGGATCTGGCTGCTGTTCGGGCGTCAGAAGGAAGGTTTTCGCGTCACCGCCGTCTACTGGCTGGGGTGCGGTGTCGGAACGTGGCTGGCGATGTACCTTCCGGTGGGCCAGGTGCTCAGCACTTCCGCTCTGGTGATCGCGATGGTGAGCCTCCTGTTCGCCTACCTGCCCTACCTTCACCACCGACGGGAGCAGAGACGGACGTGGCTGACCCGGCCGGAGGTGCTGACGAGGCGTTTTGCGGTGGCTCCGGGCCTGACGAGCAGCATGACCGCCCTATCGCTGCTGGTCCTGTTCTTTGCCCTCTGCCACGTCACCTCCGCCGCCTCGGCGGTCGCCACGCTACTGATGGGCGTGGCTCTGCTGGTCGTCGTGGACCACGGTTTTCGCGCCGATGCCGCGTTTTCGGGCCTCGCCCTGATCAGCCTGGCTCCCCTCAGCGGGCTTCTGGCGATCACCGGGGGCGAGAGCCTGCGCATCGCGACCATCCTGAACCTGGCCCTTCTGGTGCTGGGCGTGTGGGCCTTCCTGTGGACATGGCTGGCCGGCGTGTGGCAACAGCAGATCGTCCGCGGGCGTCCGCTGACCACGGCCGCCCGTCTGGTCGGACTGGCCGTGCACGCCGGGGTTATGACGCTGGCGTTCGCCAGTCTGCTGCTGTTCAAGCTGGCCGTCTGGCCGCAGTTGCGGACGGTCAGCGAGTTGGATGACGGGCCGGGCCGCTTTGCGATGCTGGCGGCGGGAGGAAGCGTCGTGGCGGGAGTGAGCCTCTGGATCGCGGTTCGCCGCGACTCCCGGACGATGGGGCTCCTGTTCCTGGTCAACCTTCTTTCCCTCGCTCTCGCCTACGTCCTGCGGATGCCTAACGTTCTCTACGATGTGGTGGCCCCCTACCTGCCGGTGTGGCTGATCGCAGCCGGCCTGGTGGTGCTGCTGATTGCCCTGCTCGCCCGCCGGCGTCAGTGGTCGGGTCTGGCGGCGCCCTCCGCCCTGCTGGCCACCGTGGTCCTGCCGGCGCTGTTGATTGCCTCCAGCGTCCATCTGTCCAGCGGATTTGGCCTCCGTATTGCGATGGCGATCCTGCTGGCCTCGGGGGCGTGGGCACTGCTGCGGTTCGCCGGTTCACCCGCCAAAGCCGTTCGCGGCAGATAAGAGTCCGCTGGAAAGGGTGCAAATCTCATTGATCGAATGCCGATGAACCTGATATTGGTTCCTAATTGGAGATCTCCGCGCGCTGCCAGGCGTATTATTACCAAACGCCGAAACGAAAGGGCTGTGCCATGAAGTGGACGAAATCGTGGTGGATCGCCGCGGCGATGCCGCTGCTGCTGGCAGGCGGGTGCGCCGCTTTTCCGAAGTCCGCACCCACCGAGTTCACCCAGGACTACCGATGCTGGGACGTGAAGACGAACGACCAGTGCGACTATTTCCAGTACCTGGATCCGTCGGGACGGGTGGTGGCCCTTGGCTACGACGACGACCGTGACGGCCAGCCGGAGATTCGGATCGAGTTGGCCGATTCTTGCTCGGACGACCAGTGCCCGCACTACGTGATCCTGCTCGACGGGATTCCCTATTCGCTGGTCAAGCAGCTCTACGACGAGGGCGGTTTCCGGCTGTTCCATCCGCCGAGCCGTCTGGTCTCCTGTTTTCCGTCGATGACGGACCTGGCATTTTCGCAGATGTATACGCCCGGAGAGCCGCTGGGCTTCGAGGCCCTCTGGTACAATCCGGAGAAGGGCAAGGTGGAGGGCGGCAAGCTGGCGTACCTCTCGGAGACCAATGCCCCATGGCAGAAGTTCCTCGACTACCGGGTTTCGATGATCCTCGACGCGGTCGGCTACGTCAGTCCGGGCTGGCTGCTCGATCAGGAGCTTGGCGGCATCGAGCGGACGTTCAACCGCCGGCGTGACGGCACGGTGACCGCCTACTGCCTTGGCACCGCCACCGTCGGCACGCGCAAAGGGGCCGAAGGGCTTGTCAAAGCCCTCAAGAAGGTCGATCGGCTCTGCGAGAAGATCATGTACCAGCGTCGCGGCCGCTGCCGGTTCACCATCGCCGCCGACCACGGCCACAATCTGACCGCGGCGACGCATTTCGAGATGGAAGACGCGTTGGAGACGGTGGGGTTCAATCCGACCGATAGGCTGAAGGACCCGAACGACGTGGTCGCGATCGAGTTCGGCCTGGTGACGTACAGCGCGATCTACACCACCCGTCCAGCCGCGGTGGCAGACGCCATGCTGCCGCTGGAACCGATTGCCCTGGCCGCGTATGTCGATCCTGCGGACTCCACGTGGGTCACCGTTCGCAACCGCGACGGCTCGGCACGGATCACCAGGACCGCTACCGGTTACGTCTATCAGACGCAACAAGGCGACCCACTGGAACTTGCGCCGATCGTCGAGCAACTCGCGGCGGCCGGCAAGGTTGGGCCTGACGGAGCGATCGACGATGAGGCCCTGTTCCTGGCCACCGTCGACCACAAGTATCCCGATCCGCTCAACCGAGTCTACACCGCGTTTCACGGTCTGGTCCGGAACCCGCCGAACCTGATCCTGACGGTCAAGGACGGCTGGTTCTGCGGAGCCGAGGACCTGGCCGAAAGCGTCAATGTCGCCAGCACACACGGATCGCTACGGCAACTCGATAGCGTCACCCTTGTTATGAGCACGATCCGCCCGCTGCCTCCGGCGGTCCGGATCGCCGATCTGCTGGAGGTCTTCCCGCCGATGCGGCCGGAGGAGTATCCGGGGGAGACGACAACGCCATGACCAAACGGCAGCGTTTTCTCGACCACGTCCGCCACGGCGGCCCGCCCATCTGCTCGCCGCAAATCGGTGGCGGGGCCGGGTTCGACACGCGTTTGGCGGGCAAGGAGTGGATTTCGCAGACCACCCTTGGCGATACGATTGCCGCAGTCGAGCGATTCGACATCGTGCCGCTGATCAACGTGGGGCTGCCCGATCTCGGGTGTTGCGACGACAAGCTGGCGTGGCGGCAGGTCGACCGGCAGGAGTCGGACGATCGGATCGAGACTCACGAGGTGCTGGAGACGCCCGTCGGCACCCTGGTCCGCAAAGGCATCGAAGAGAAGCGTAAGGGCTTCTTTCAACCGAAGTACCCAGTGGAAACGCCTGACGATCTGCCCGCCCTCGAACACTACATCGACGCTGCTTTGGCAGCCGACCTGGCGGCAGTGACTGCGGGCGTTCGGTGGACGGTTGAGGAAATCGCCGACCGTGCCGCCCTTTCGGTCCAATGGAGCGTCCAGCCGTACGAGCTGCTCTGCTTTCCGGATAACGTCAACACCGTTTTGATCGCCCACGATTGTCCAGAGACCTTCCGCCGCCTGATGGACAAGATTCTGAAGCTCGACGAGCGGCTGTTTGCCGCGGTCGCCGCGGGCGGAGCGGACTTCATTTTCCTTGGCGGACCGGGTTCAGAAATGATCTCGCCCCGCTTCTACGAGGACTACCTGATCCCCTATTCGCAGCGGGCGTCCGCGATGGCCCGCGTTCACGGCCTGGCCGTCTACAGCCACATCTGCTCACGGATCGAGCCGTTCTTGAGCATGGGTTTCTACAATCGGATGGGCATCGACCTATTCGAGACGCTCAGCCCGCCGCCGGTGGGCAACGTCGAGTCGCTTCGCGACGCCCGGACGATCATCGACCCGGCCATCTGCACGCGCGGCAATCTGGGCCTGGACGTGCTGCTTTCGGCTTCGCCGGAGGTGGTGCGAGAGAAGACGCTGGAGATTCTGCAAGCGGTTGAGGGCCATAAGCATATCGTCGCCGCCTCCGATTACCTGTTCTATGACGTCCCGGAAGCCAACATTTGCGCTATGACCGACGCGGTCAACGCGTATAATGGGCGTTGATGCTCCGCGGCCGACGCGCGGTTTGAGCGCCGCACCGGCCGTTCCGGTCACTCGGGTGGGAAAACGGGAGGCGCGTTCATGGCCCGGCAAGACGTACAACCGGCGATGCACTGGGAGAAGCTTGAAGAGTCGAGGGTTCACTGCTACCTGTGTCCGTGGCACTGCCGCATCGAGCCCGGCGATCTGGGCCGCTGCCGCGTCCGGCAGAACATCGACGGCGAGCTTTTCTCGCTCAACTATCACCACGTCATCGCGACCAATGTCGATCCGATCGAGAAGAAGCCGCTGTTCCACTTCATGCCCGGCAGCATGAGTTTCTCGATCGCCTGTCCCGGCTGTAACCTGCAGTGCGACTTCTGCCAGAACTGGCAGATCTCACAGATGCCGCGCGACAAGGGCCGGATCGACGGTCAGCCGGCCGGGCCGCAGACGATTGTCGCGTACGCCGACCGCGCCGGCTGCCGGTCGATCTCGTACACCTACACCGAACCGACGATCTACTATGAACTGGCCTACGACACCAGCCGCATCGCCCACGACGAGGGCCTCAAGAACTGCTTCGTCTCCAACGGCTATATCACGGTCAAGGCATTGGAGGCGATTGAGCCGTGGCTCGACGCGATCAACGTCGATCTGAAGGGCTTTACCGAGAAGTTCTATCGCGACCGCTGTGGCGGGCATCTTAAGCCTGTGCTCGAGTCGCTCCGCTGGCTGGCCCGGAGCCGCATCTGGCTCGAGGTGACCACGCTGGTCATTCCGGGCCAGAACGACAGCGACCAGGAGTTGCGCGACATCGCCGGGTTCATTGCGGGCGAACTGGGACCGCAGGTGCCGTGGCACGTCAGCCGCTATCGGCCCGAGTACCAGTACGACCAGTCGCCTCCCACGCCGATGGAGACGATCGAAAACGCCATCGCCATCGGCAAGGACGCGGGCCTTCGCTACGTCTACGGCGGCAACACGCTCGGCCACGCCTCCGAAAGCACCTACTGCCCGAACTGCGGCGAAAAGGTCATCGACCGCATCGGCTTCTCCGTCCGCCAGAAGCGCACGCGGGACGGCCAATGCCACGCGTGCGGGACGCCGATCGATGGGGTGGAGATGTAGGCCTACTGCAAGTGCGACATCGACACCCTTGCGGTCACGGGACTCATCGGGTAGTATATGATCTCCATTGGTCAGGCGGCGCGGCTATTCGCCTGCGGTAGTGTTGCGGTTGCGGGAGAACACTGCTCATGTCCGACGATCCGTTGACCGGGTACATCCGGCCTGTCGCCATCTGTGTCTTTCGGAATGGGAGCCGCATCCTGGTCGGCGAATACTCCGATCCCACGACCGACCAGGCGTTCTACCGGCCGCCCGGCGGGCGCATCGAGTTCGGAGAACTGAGCGCGGCGGCCCTTCGCCGGGAGATGAAGGAGGAACTCGGAGCGGAGATCGCCGATCCGAACCTGCTCGGCGTTCTGGAAGAACGTTTCACTTTCGAAGGCCGGCCGAAGCATGAGATCATCTTCGTCTACGACGCTGAGTTTCTCGATCGGAGCCTGTACGAAATCGACCGCTTCACCGGAACCGAGGACGACGGATCGCAGTTCAGCGCAATCTGGCTCGACACTGCCACCATAGGCCCGCAGACGCCACCGTTGTATCCGGATGGCCTGCTGGAGTTGCTTGCAGAAAGGGAGAGGGTGTAAGCTTACCGATAGGACATGGCAATGGCACACTACGAAGATTACGCTGAGTACTATGACTACGAGCAGGGCGGCAGCCTTGACCTTGCGTTTTACCGCGAGTGCGCCGCAGCGTACGGGCCGCGGGTGCTGGAACTGGCGTGCGGGACCGGTCGGCTTCTGGTGCCGCTTGCCGAGGAGGGCGTGCGGATCGACGGCTTGGACTTCTCCGAGAACATGCTTTCGGTCTGCCGCGAGAAGCTTGCGGTGCGAGGGCTGCTGGATCGAACGGAGCTCTTCCGCTGCGACATGGCCCGGTTTGATCTGCCGTGCAAGGACTACGACCTGATCTACGTCCCCTACCGCTCCTTCATGCACCTGTTCGATCAGCCGGCCAAGATCGGGTGCCTGAGTTGCTCGTGGCGGCACCTGCGGTTGGGCGGGTGCTTCATCGTCGACGTCTACGCTCCGTCGTTTGCCGCGCTGACGCAGGAGCCGGATGCGCCGTTTGCGGTGACGACGGAATACGACCTGCCCAGCGGCCGCCACGTCGTTCGCAGTGACCGCTTTGTCTCGCACGACCCGGTCAGGCAGATACAGCACTGCCAGCGGAAGTTCCAGGAATACGCAGCCGACGGTTCGCTGGTCCGCGAGCGGACGATCCCGATGGACACCCGATACACGTTCCGGTACGAACTGCAGCTTTTGCTGGAGAGGGCCGGATTTAACGTTGTGAACGTATTCCGCGACGACGAGAAGA
>JAAYCJ010000090.1 GCA_012729815.1 Phycisphaerae bacterium
GTCAAGGGCGGGCAACCGGTCGCTCTGCCCGAGTTCGACCAGGGCGGCGCGGAATACGTCGTAGAACTCAGCCATGTGACCGGCCGGATTCGTCGTCAGGAACAGGCCCGCGCCCGGTTTGGCGACGCGATGCAATTCGCGCATCACCGCGTCAACATCCGCGAAGTTGTTGACGCCGAGGTTCGAGACGATCACGTTAACTGACGAATCCGGCAGATCGAGCGCAGCGGCGTCCTGTTCGAGCAGGACAACATTGTCTAAACCCAGGTGCGCCAGCTTGCGGCGAAGCCGGGCCATGGCCGCCGTCCACGGGTCCACCGCGATGACCCTGCTCGTCGAACCGCACCGCTGGGCCAGTTCGAGCGTGAGAAACCCGGTGCCGGCTCCAACGTCCAGAATCGTCAATCCCGGCCTGATCGGCACGCGGTCGAGCAGCCGCAGCCCGAACGGCGCGGACCACAACGGCAGTTCATCGTACAGGTCGCCGTATTCCGGGCACGAATAATCGATGCTGTCCAGGCAGTTCACGATATTGCCCTCTTCCCGATTGGGCCGTGGCAGGGCTTCCCAGGCCACGTTCGCATCCCTCTGCCTCTTCGCACGAGTAGGGCGGGTGGTTCTGATCCGCCCAAGGCGGAGCAGGTTCACCCGCCGTCCGAACACCAACGCCGCAAGAAGGCGGGTGAACCCGCGGCTGCGTCGCAGCCCCCAACCCCTGGTCCCGAGTCCCTGATCCCGACAAATAAAAAGGGCGTCCCAAGCGGGATCGCCCTTTTTATCTGCTTATCCGCCGAAGCGGCCTAGCCGGCCAGGCCGATCAGGTCCGCGATCTTCGGGGCGTACTTGACGATCAAGCCCGCGAAGACGACCGAGACCATGCTCATCAGCTTGATGAGGATGTTGAGGCTCGGGCCGGAGGTGTCCTTGAACGGGTCGCCGACGGTGTCGCCGACCACGGTCGCCTTGTGGTTGGCTGAGCCCTTGCCGCCGAACTGGCCGGTCTCGATGAGCTTCTTGGCGTTGTCCCACGCGCCGCCCGCGTTGGCCATGAAGATGGCCACGCCGAAGCCGCAGGTCAGGCCTCCGGCCAGCAGGCCCAGTACGCCGGGTACGCCGAGGACCAGTCCGACGCCCACCGGCACCACGATCGCCAGCAGCGAGGGAATGATCATCTCCCGCTGCGCCCCAGCGGTCGAGATCGCCACGCATCGGGCGTAGTCCGGACGGCCCGTGCCCTCCATGATGCCCGGGATCTCCTTGAACTGCCGGCGAACCTCGATCACCATCGCCGAGGCCGCACGGCCGACCGCCTCCATCGTCATCGCGCAGAACAGGAACACCAACAAGACGCCCGCGAAAATCCCGCAGAGCACCTGCGGGTTCATCAGCGTCACGTCGTAGAACTCCATGTACTGCTTGAGCGAGGCCTTCGACGCGCCGACCAGGACCAGCGGCTTTTTGAGTTCCGCCACGCGGGCGGTTCGGGTGTTATCCTCATCCAGATCGCTGATCTCAAGGGCCAGAGCGCCCAGGGCCAGCGGTTCCGGCGCGTTGTCGCTGATCCGCTCGAGGTCCATCATGGCCGTCGCGTTGTAGACGAGCTTGCCGCCTTTCTCGACCGCGTCCGTCACGCGGGCCCACTTGCTGTGGCCCATGTAGTAAACCTGATTGACCTTTACGTTCGGCTGGGCCTCGATAAAGGCTTGGGCCTCGCGGTTCTGGCCCACGCGGACCTCCTCGACGTACGCCGCCATCAGGGCCAGGGCGGTCAGGGCCGCCGAACCGATGGCGAAGCCCTTGCCGGTGGCCGCGGTGGTGTTGCCGAGGCTGTCGAGGGCGTCGGTGCGCTTGCGGACCTCCGCCGGCTGGTGGGTCATCTCGGCGTTGCCGCCGGCGTTGTCGGCGATCGGGCCGTACGCGTCGGTGGCCAGGGTGATGCCGAGGGTGGCCAGCATGCCGACCGCGGCGATGCCCACGCCGTAGAGGCCGAGCTCAAACTGTTCGAAGCCGCCCGCGAAGGCGAAGGCGAACATGATCGCGACGATCACGGTGGCCAGCGAGGCCCACGTGCTCCGCATGCCGCTGGCGATGCCCGCGATGATGACGGTGGCCGGTCCGGTCTCGGACTGACGGCTGATGTTCTGGGTGGGCTTGTACTCGTAACTCGTGTAGTATTCGGTGCTCTTGCCGATGAGAATGCCCGCGACCAAGCCGCTGACGATCGACCCGAATATGCCCCACGGGCTGACGCCCTCGATGCCGCCGAGCAGCCAGTGGCACAGGACGGCGGCTGCGATCACGATCAGCACGCTGCTGGCGTTGATGCCGAAGCTCAACGCGCCCAGCAGGTCGCGCATCGTCGCGTTCTCCTTGGTGCGAACCAGCAGGATGCCGACGATGCTCATGACGATCCCGATGCCCGCCAGCACCATCGGCAACGCGATCATCTTGACCTGGGCGGCGAGCAGCTCGTTGCCCTGCAGCCCGCCGAGCGCGGCGATCGCGGCCACGCCGAGGGCCGCCGTGGCCAGGATCGATCCGCAGTAGCTCTCGTAAAGGTCGGCGCCCATGCCGGCCACGTCGCCGACGTTGTCGCCCACGTTGTCCGCGATGGTCGCCGGGTTGCGCGGGTCGTCTTCGGGGATTCCCGCCTCGACCTTGCCGACCAGGTCGGCGCCGACGTCGGCCGCCTTGGTGTAGATGCCGCCGCCGACGCGGGCGAAGAGGGCCTGCGAGCTGGCGCCCATGCCGAAGCAGAGCATCACGACGGTGATCTCGATCAGGTCCATCGGATGCCCGAGGGCCGGAGCGAGCTTGGTCAGCACCAGGAACCAAAGGGTGATATCGAGCAGGCCGAAACCGACCACGACCAGGCCCATGACGGCGCCGGCCCGGAACGCGACCTGCAGGCCGCGGTTGAGGCTTTCCTTGGCCCCCTGGGCGGTCCGGTTGCTGGCCAGGGTCGCGGTCTTCATGCCGAGAAAACCGCACAGACCGGAAAAGAAACCGCCGGTCAGGAACGCGATGAACACCAGCGGGTGCTGCACGCCGATGTATCCCATCAGGCCGAGCACGACGCTGACCACGATAAAGAAGATCGCCACCACCTTGTACTGGCGTCTCAGGTAGGCCATCGCGCCCTCGCGGACGTAGCCGGCGATCTCCTTCATCCGTTCGTCGCCTTCGCCCGCCTTCTTGACCTGGCCGTAGAGCACCCACGCGGCGAACAGGGCGATGACCGACCCGATCGGGGCCAGCCACCAGATCGGCGGTATTTCAATCACCGGTTCCGCCAGCGGACCGACAGTGGCGATTTCCGTCTGCGCCTGCATCTCCGTTTGCTGTCCCAATGCGGACGGGCAAACCACGACCGCGAGCGCCGCTGCGGCCACGACGCCCAGCAGCATCAACCTTCTCCTAGTGCTCGTGTTCACCTGCGTTACCTCTCTGAAATAAACGGGACCGTTCCGCGGGTCATCGACGAAACTTTCGTCGTCCGCTGAAGTTACATTACTATCGGCAGGATGCAATCCGAAGGATGACCTGCACCGCCGGCCAAGGCGCGCCGCGCGCCGGGCTTCAAAATTTCACTAAGGTATCGGTGGGGGTCATCAGAGGCAAGCAAAAAACGCGAAATCAGCACTGGAAACCGCTTACGGCGCGGCCAATCCGGCCGTTGGGTCACGAGGTCCGGCCGCGATGCCAGTGGCTCTCCTGGTCGTGCCGCAGCAGGGCTCGCAGCGGCACGCGCTTTTCCTGGAGCGCCGCGACGAGTTCCGTGATGAACCGCAGGCCGTCCTGGTGGTAGCCAGCGGTCGGTTTGATCTGAGGGCACAGGCGGACCCAGTAATCGTTGAACTGGAGCATGAACAGCTCGCGCAGGTACTTGCTGACGATCGAGGCGAGGGCGATCGGAAGCTGGCGGGTCTCGCCTTTGACCAGGAAGTGCAGCCGGATGGCCTTGCCGCCCCAGGAAAGGCTGTAGCCGCTGTGGTCGTCGGTCTCCTCGAGGACTTCGATGGTCCCGGAGGCCCCGAAGCATCGCAGGAGCGTGTCGGTGTATCGCGTGCGGCCGCTCTGGCGGTCGAGATAGATCAGGATTTCCCGTTCCTTGGTTGTGCGGATGATCGAGTCGATCAGGCGGATCGTCTCGTTGAGCAGGAGGGCCGACTTGTTGCGCATCCGGTCGTAGAGATGATTGAATCGGGCTTCGACCATGGGAATGCTCCGGACGAACTCAACGGCGGCGTCGAGGTCGCGGAGTTCGCCGGCAAACATCTTCACGGCGATCCGCAGGTCGTCACGATCGGCTTCGCAGGGGATGGACGGGTCGGCGTGGCAATACCACTGGTGGTATAAATGTGGATCAGGATCAAGTGATATGGCTTTCAGTAGGGCGGTGAGGGTCTCGGGCCGGGGATCGGCGGCGCTCCAGATGGGGGCCAGGGCGCTGCGTTCGAGGTTGGCGAGGGATGAGCGATCGGCGTAGAGCTTTTTGCTGTCGGTGATGACGAGTTTGCCGGTCTTGCGGGAGGGTTTGTTCGTGACGCTTTCGGAGAGCAGTTCCCAGAGGCACATCGAGCCGAGCGCAGAGGGAATGCGAAACCCGACCGCTGAGATCACCAGCGGTCCGAGCACCGGTCCGTATCCCGCTTCGTCGATGCCTACCAGGAGCATGGGCAGTTTCCCTGTTTGCCGCGGCTGGGCGTTGCCTGCCCAATTATAACGGCCGGGGAGGCGATTGGTAGTGGGAAACGGCGAAAGGAGGCCGGTTGAGATCGCGCAAGGCGAGATATTATAGGACGTTATGGGTGGAGGAGGGTGGGGCGGGGGGAGTCATCCGGGGGGTAAGTCAAGGGTTGGGGCCAAAGCGCCGAGTAAGGCAATGGTAACCGTGACCAGTCCACCTTGAGACGCTATGCCGGCGATGGTCCCAGACATTCATGAGCAAGATCGAGACGGGGCGGTTTCAGCCCCTCCGGTGCCGGTCGTTTTGTCGGATCGGCAGGTTCCCCCCGGGGTGTCGGAGTTGGAGGCATCCGGGGCGGCTTGTCTGCGCGTGCATCCCGCGGGTCAGGGGTCGGACGATCTGCCGCTGGTCCGGGATTGCCCCGGGTTGGTCCTGGCGGTTCGTGGAGACGACTTGGAGGTCCGCAAGCGCCTGGGTCGGTGGGTGGCGGCGGTGAGTGAGCAGAATTTGCAGTGCATCATCCTGGCTGACGATCCGAAGCTGCGGTACGACGGGTGGTGGACGACGGCGGACGTGCTGCCGAAGATCCAGTGGTGCGGCTGGGACGTGGGGGCGGAGGAACTGCGGGGGCGGATCGCGGCGATGCTGGACTACCGGCAGGTGTTCGACCGGTCGGAGAAGTATCTCGGGCAGTTGGAGCAGTGGGCTTCGAGTCTGAACAACAGTTTTGAGGAACTCCACCAGGAGCTTCGCCTGGCTTGGCGGGTGCAGCAGGACTTCCTGCCCAAGCAGTTGCCCAACGGCGATCGTGCCCGGTTTGCCGCGTTGTACCGGCCGGCGAGCTGGGTCAGCGGCGACATTTACGACGTGTTCCGGCTGGACGAGCACCACGTGGGTTTCTACGTGGCGGACGTGGTGGGACACGGAGTGGCGGCTGGGTTGATGACGCTGTTCGTCAAACGGGCGCTGGTGACCAAAGAGATCGGCGAGAACTCGTACGTGCTGGTTCCGCCCGGTCGGTCGCTGTCGAAACTCAACGCGGACCTGAGTGAGATGCAGCTTCCGGAGCAGCAGTTCGTGACCGCGTGCTACGCCGTGCTGAATACAAAGACGTTCGAGCTTTCGGTGGCCCGGGGAGGGCATCCGCTTCCGATCCTGATCGATTCGAGCGGCCAGGTTTCGCGGATTGAGGTGCCGGGTCCGTTGTTGGGCGTGTTCGAAGACAGCGAGTATCCGGACGTGCGGGTGAAGTTGGCTCCGGGCGACAAGTTGGTGATGATTACCGACGGTCTGGAGCAGGCGTTCGGCCACGACGAGCACACGGAGCGCAAGGTGGTCGAGGCGCTGGCGAAACTGCACCATCTGGGGGCGGAGGAACTGGTCCAGGCGTTCCATGGCGTTCTGGACTCGTTGGAGAGTTCGTTGCACACGGGCGACGACATCACGGTGGTGGTGGCTGAGGCGCTTCCCAAGTCCTGATCGGATGTTTCCTTTCTTGTCACAGGTCTTTCGCAGAACCCGTTGCGCGCCAAGCTCGTGAATGGAATCAGGTGGATGTGGCCTGTCCGCCGCGGGATCGAGAAGGGGAAATGTTGGACGATCAGCGGTCGGGCGATTAGAATATGATGGCTGGGGTCGTGACCGTTGCGTTTCGGTCGCCAGGAGGCCGTTGTGGGGGGTGTGTCGCATGTCCAGTCATCACAATCACCATCGCCATCGTCATGAGGATCATCATGGAAGCGAGGTCGGACACGTGAATCGTCTGGCCGACGAGAAGAGCCCGTACCTGCTGCAACACGCGGAAAATCCGGTGGACTGGTTTCCGTGGGGCGAGGAGGCGTTTGAGCGGGCCCGCGGGGAGGACAAGCCGGTATTCCTTTCGATCGGCTACGCCACGTGCCACTGGTGCCACGTGATGGAGCGGGAGTCGTTCGAGGATCCTCACGTCGCGGAACTGATGAACGAGGCGTTCGTCAACGTCAAGGTGGACCGGGAGGAGCGGCCGGACATCGACGGGGTGTACATGACGGTCTGCCAGATGCTCACGGGCAGCGGCGGCTGGCCGCTGACCATCATCATGACGCCGGAGAAGAAACCGTTCTACGCGGCGACGTACATTCCGCGGGAGACGCGGTTCGGACGGGTGGGCATGATGGACCTGGTGCCGCGGATCCGGCAGATGTGGCGGGATCAGCGGGAGGAAGTGACGTCGACGGCGGACCGGATCGTGGGGTATCTGCACGATCAGGCGTCGCACGAGTCGGCGATGCTCTCAGCCGAGATTCTGCCGGCGGCGTACAAGGAACTTGCCGAGCAGTTCGACGAGCACTACGGAGGGTTTCGCGGGGCGCCGAAGTTTCCCACGCCGCACAACCTGGCGTTCCTGCTTCGCTACTGGCGGCGTTACGACGAGCCGCACGCGCTGGCGATGGCGGAGAAGACGCTGCAGGAGATGCGTCGAGGGGGGCTTTACGATCACATCGGCTTCGGGTTCCACCGCTATTCGACGGATGAGCGGTGGCTGGTGCCGCACTTCGAGAAGATGCTCTACGACCAGGCGCTGCTGACGATGGCGTACGTCGAGGCCTATCAGGCGACGGGACGGTCGGAGTACGCGGAGACGGCGCGTGAGGTGCTGGGCTACGTGCTGCGCGAGATGCGGTCGCCGGAGGGCGGTTTCCACTCGGCGCAGGACGCGGACAGCGAAGGGGTCGAGGGGCGGTTCTACCTGTGGACGCAGGAGGAGATCAAAAAGGTACTGGGCGAGAACGAGGCCGATCTGTTCATGACGGTCTACAACATCGAGCGGAAGGGCAACTTCATTGAGCCGATGGAGGGGTCGCGGACGGGTCAGAACATCCCGCATCTCAAGGAGTCGCTGGAACGGATCGCCACGGGGTTGCGGATTCCGGTTGACCGGCTGAGGCAGCGACTCGAGGA
>JAAYCJ010000091.1 GCA_012729815.1 Phycisphaerae bacterium
CCGGCGCCGTTGAGGGCCGGGGCGTGATGACGATCAGCGACAGCACGTTCCTGCGGAACGAGGACACCAGTCGCGGCGGCGGCGCGATGGACCTGGCCGACGTCGAGGAGGCGACAATCAGCGGCTGTGAGTTTGAAGATAACGTCACCGACGCCTACGGCGGAGCGATCTACGGGCGGTCGATGGCGATCCTCGATTCGACGTTCACCGGCAACCACGCGGACCAGGGCGGCGGTGCGGTCTACTGCCAGGAGGACAGTTCGATCAGCGATTGCGTGTTTACGAACAACACCGCGGTGGAGAGCGGCGGCGCGATCGACGCGGCGGGCATATCCGTCGTGCGATGCCAGGTGACGGGCAATCGGGTGACGGGCGAGTGCGAGGATACCGTCTGGCGGCGCGGCGGCGGGGCGAGCCTGCTTGACGCGGTCGTGGTGCACTCGACGTTCGACGGGAACCAGATCGACGAAGGCGACGCGGGCGGACTGCGGGCGTCGAGGACGTGGATCTCCGATTGCACGATCACCAACAACAAGGTGCTGGCGGATGGCCGGCGCGGCGGCGGATTCCTGGCGGATATGGACTGCGTGGTGGTCGGGTGCACGATCTCCGGCAACGAGCTGGTCTGCGACGCCGTCGACAAGAACAACTCGGGCGGCGGCGGGGCGTGTATCGAGAGCGGCTCGATCCTGCGCGACTGCGTGGTCGAGAACAACGTGCTGACCAGCGGCCGGGGCGGGGGCGTGCTGGCCACGTTCGAGTGCGTGGTGGAGGATTGCCAGGTTAAGAGCAACCAGACCGACTACAATGGCGGCGGCGTCTGGGCCTACGACTCGGACGTCCTGAGTTCGGAGATTCTCGAGAACGCAGCGGGCAGCGAGGCCGGCGGCGTGTTCATCGAGGGCTCGTGGAGTTCAACCAGCGATCCGCGGCGGGCGATGCTGACCGACTGCGTGGTTCGCGACAATGATTCGGCGCGAGCGGGCGGCGTCTATGCCGAGTTCGCCGACCTTGAGGGCACGACGATCTCGGGCAACGAGGCGGAAGATTACTGCGGGGGGATCTACGGCGTGGCAACGGACATCGACAATTGCGCGATCAACCTGAACGTTTCGCCGAAGGGCGGCGGGGCATACCTGACCAGCCTGAACGAGATCGCCTCGACCATCGCCAACAGCGAGGTCGCCGGCAACCGCAGTTCGCGCGGCCTGCTGTGCGGAGGCGGGACGACGGCGACCAACTGCGATATCCACGACAACGAACCGGAGGACACGTCGGGTTGCCCGTGAGGCGGCGCTTGGCGCTGGGTTGCCTGCGCGAGTGATGGGCATTCGAACGGCGGATGGACTTGCGGCTTGGCCGCAGAACCACCCGCCCCACCGCGAATCGCGATGACACGCCATTGATGATCTGCTATCGCTGGAATTCGACGATGAAGACCGGTTCGCTCGGCTCGACGGTCAATACGCCGTCGCCGGCGATCGTGCCTTCGCGGACGGTCCGCAGGTGCCAGTCCTTGAGGGTGTAGCGGCATCCAGCCAGAACGGGGGCCTTGAGAGTAAAGCCCACGCGGGCGACCAGGACGGGCAGGCTCCCGAACTGTTCGCACATCGGAAAGCCCCACTCGACGTAGTCGTGCAGCCGGCCGAACTGGTTGCCGACGGGCCATTTCTCGAGGTTCACCTTCATGCCCGTATTGAACGCCCCGCTGGTCGCGGAGAGAACAAGTCTTTTGCTCTCGGCCAACGATTGGCCGTCGGCGGCGGCCAGGCCGAAGCAGACGAAGCGGTCCTCGCCGGGTTTGGTGTACGGCATGTCTTCAGGAACGTGGACGGTCAGGTTGTCGATTTCAATGCCGTCGCTGAAGGTCACCTTCTCGGGCAGGAACCCAGCGGCGGCTTTGGCCTTGGCCGCGTCGAGTTTCAGGATGCCGGCGTGCCAGTCGAGGCCCATCTGCGAGGTCGGCTGGATTTCCGGCGGGAGAAACTCCCGGCCATGGACGACCGGGCCTTCGACCGCGGCGACCGCGTCGAGCGTCGGATCGAACTTGAGTCGCAGGCCGTAGCGATAGACGGTGGGGGCGAACATGGGCGGAAGCTTGCCCCACTCGACCGACTCGATATCCCAGAGCGTCCGGGCTCCGACAGTCATGATGCTCGGCTTCTCGGCGGCCTCGAACGCGAAATTCTTGAACATCTCGCCGGCGGCCTGCAGCGATGAGACGAGCACTTCATCCCACTTGAACTGGAGACCCTGGCAGGAGTATCCGCTGTCCGGCCGGAGCATCTTGTTGAACGGTTCCTCAGCGGTCAGCAGGTCCGCTTCCGGGTGGCCGTAGTAGTGGAAATCGATCACGTCCCAGTCCTGGATCGAGGCGAGCATGACCAGCAGATACGGGTACTCGCAGCGGTACTTGTCGGGCATCAGGATCATGTTTTCGTATATGAAGGTGGGCTTATCGACGAGGCGGTTCTGCTCGACCCACGGATTGTCGTACGACAGCGACGGCGACTCCTTCAGCAGCGACTTGAACGGGTAGCGCGGCTGGGCCGGATCGAGGGTGATCTGCGAGACGTAGGTGCCGACGGCCAGGGCGTCGCCGTGGCCGCCTACGTAGATGGCCTGCGGTGAGAAGCTGTAGCCGGTGTCGTAGACGATGGGCACGACGGAGATGCCGATATCCGGTTTGCCCTCGGCCCGCATGGCGGCGTAGACCCGCTGCTTGTGGGCGAGCAGCAGGTTGGTGAGAAACTCGACCACATCGGCGCCGCGCTGGCGCGAGAAATCGCGGTAGTTGAGCTGCGCCTCGCGGAAAGCCTTGACGTTCAGGCCGAGGACTTCGGCCTGGGCATCGGTCGGGCAGAAGAGGGGTAGGAGTTTGACGGACGCGCCCTCGAGCGATTCGCCGGGCAGGACGCTGCCCAGCCACGCCTCGCGCAGCTTGGCGTCATCGCCGTAGCGGTCCTTGAGCCACGCGTTCCACTGCCCGTAGAGCTCGTCCTGGAAGAACTGCGGCATCGCCAGGTGATTGGCGCTGTTGAGGATGCGATAGAGCCACCACTGCTCGTTGGTGATCTCCCAGACGTAGAAGACCGGATCGTCGGCCCAGCGGAGCCCGGTGTGCTGGTTGACGTGGTTCAGGAGTTTCTTGATATCGCTGATGTAGCCGGCCTCGGCCCGGGCGTCCCAGACGATCCAGTCCGGACGGGCGACCGGCTTCTCGCCCAGGGCCGCCAGCCAGGCCTCGCGGGTGGCTGGGTCGTCGACCAGGTCCACGTGGCTGGGGCGGATGAGGGCCGAATTCAGCATGTCGGCCCAGACCGAAACGCCGTGCTTGCGAAGCGACGCGAACAGGTAGTCGCGCCGGTCCGGATCGGAATTGTCGCCCCTGGCGTAACTCCAGTTGTCGACGTCGATATCCCACCAGAGCGTGCGAAAACCGTTGAACCCCAGTTCGGCGAACCGCTGGACCTCCGCGTCGATCTCGGCGTAGGTGGCCGCTGAGAGGTTGCCCTGCGAGCCCCAGATCCGGACGCGCTGCCCGCCGCGCGAGAGGTGCCCGTCCTTGATGGTGAAATACTGGTCGGGCGAGGGCAGCTCAGCGGCCTGCGCGAGAGCGGCGGCGAGGACGGTCATCAGAACGATGCGCGCGAGAGGAAGGAACTTGGAAACGCATTTCATCGGTTTGCCTCCAGTGGCTATGTTGATTTCGCTATCGACTGACGGATCATGTTTCAGGGATCGTTTGCCGCCCTTGCGGAGGGCTGTCACTAGTCCGGGTTCAGCTCCGGGTACGGCGACCCCGGCGACGAGAACCACACGTCCATGCCCGGATAGTAGCTTGGGAAGGAGGCCTCGTAGGCCTGGGCGTGGCCGTCGGCCAGCAGGAAGACGATCCGGCCTCCGAGCACCTCGGTCTCGGTGACGCGCATGTTCCGGGCGTGCCGGCGCCAGGAGAACCCCAAACCGTAGCTCGGGTGATAGCCGGACCACCAGAAGGCGCTCGCCCCGAACGCCGACCAGTACGTGTCGATCGGTCCGCCGACCACCGTCTGATCGCCGACGAGAACGACGTCGCAGGGGCTGCGCTGGTAGGAATCGAGCTTGCGGGGTTTCGACGATCCGCTGGGCGCGCCGGAGGCGTAGCGGTTGATGCTGTACGTGCAATGGTCGAGGCCCATGTTCTTCTCCGCCGGGCAATACAGGACGTGCGCCCGACCGGGCTCGTAACCCAGGTGGCCGTCGGATTTTAGGAGCTGGTACCACAGCGGCCCGGCGTTGGCCAGTTCGCCCGCGTCGGCGTGGGGTCCGGCCCCGTAAGGCACCATCCAGCCGGAGTTGTCCGAGACGTAGCGGACCACCGCGAATCCGATCTGACGCTGATTGCTCAGGCACCCGGCGACCTGCGCCGCTTCGCGGGCCGCCGACAGGGCCGGCAGCAAAATCGCCACCAGCACCGCGATGATCGCCACCACGACCAGCAACTCGATCAACGTAAAACAATGTCGTTTCATGGTTTCTTGCCTTCTTCAGCCGACATGCCGTCCACCCGGCCGTCGCCGCGCCACGACCGCGGCTCCTCCACCAGCTTGCCGCGGTACCGGTGTGTCGGGACGTCCTGCCCGGAATTCGCGATCCGCCGCAGCAGCATCTCGACCGCGAGCTTGCCCATCTCGAGACGATCGAAGTGGACGCAGGGTATCGCCACCGGAGCGACCCAGACCGTCGGATCCATATCGCACGCGACGATCGTCATGTCCCGCGGCGCCTTCAGCCCCAGTTGATAGCACGCGAACAGGGTCCGCACCGCTTCGAACATCGCATGGGTCACGATCGCCGTCACCCCGTATTTCTCGCGAAACAGCTTCGTCCGGCCCAGGTACTCGTCGTCCCTGCCGTACAGCCATTTGAGGGGCTCGTCCCACAGCGGGATCGGCGGCAGGCTCGCCCGCGTCATCGCCTGAACGTACCCCTTCATCCGATCCGCCTGGCAACTGTGGCGGAGCCGATGATAGCACGGAATGTACGCGATGTTCCGGTGCCCCGCATCGATCAGGTACTGCGTGGCCGTCTCGCCGCCGGCCACGTCGTCCGGCATGATCGTATTGCACGGCCGCGAGCCCGAAAGGTTCACGTAGACGTACGGCAATCCCAGCTTCGCCACCACCGCATCGACGTCGCCCGAAATCTGCGCCACGTCCAAAATCAGCCCGTCCACCGACACCGTACTGAGCAGCGGAAGACGCTCGATCTCCTCCGCCCGCGACGACCACGAGACCGCCCCCATTGCCAGCTTCAGCCCGTTCTCCGTGAGCGCCTGCGAGATCCCCTCCATCAACCTCGCCCCATAGTACGAATTCGTGTGCTCCCGCTCGAAGATCAGCCCGATCGTCTCGTGCCGCTGACGCGCCAGCATCCTCGCCGCTGACAGCGGCTTGTACCCCGTCGCCCGAATCGCCTTGAGCACCCGCGCCCGGGTCCGCGGAGCTACGTTGCTCGCGTTGTTCAGCACCCGCGAGACCGTCGCCGGGGCCACCCCCGCCAGACGGGCGACATCCACGTACGTCAGCCTGTCCTTGTTCAACTTGACTACCGGCACGGGTATTCCCTGAAACCAAGTAATGAATTCGAATTCATAGAAGCCATTGTAACCGCCGCTTTCAATTGTGTCAATGGCAAGCTAAGACCAATAACTCCAATGCGTTACATTCAAGTCCATGTGGTGGGCAGATGGTGTGAGGGCAAATTCATCGGGCGGATTCTCCGGTCTGCCAGACCGCCGCGGTGACGGCCAGGAGCACGACCGTCGGTTCGCTGTGGTCGCGGACCTTCAGGCGGATCGACTCGATCGGTTCGTCCTGCCGCGGATTGTCCCAGTACCAGATGCGGATGAAGCGATACGGGGTGCCTTCCGAGAGCGACTGACTGGCGCGGACCGTGACGGTGCGGCTGTCTTCGCCTTCGACGTGGTCGAGCCACCAGTCCCAGATGTTCGCGCCCAGCACAATCGGAGCGTTAACCGTCGCGCCGTCGGCGTAGGTGATCTCATACGCTCCGGCTTCGATGCCGGAGACCTGGGCGTAGTTGGCGGCGTGGGCGAAGAACAGGCCGCGCACCTTGCGGCCGACGGCGATCGGCGGCGACTCCAGCGGGCCGGCGGCCATCGTCCGCCCGCGCATGGTCACGACCGCCTTGCCGTCGTTGGCGGCTGGATCGACGATCCGGAACGGCACGCCGAGCCACTCGATGCCTCCGGGCGCCAGGTCGCGCAGGTCGTTGAACGGCCCCTCATCGGTCCAGCCGCCCTCGCCGTCGCCGGCCTTCTCGTCGGCCAGCGCCATGTTCGCCGCCGCGGAAACATCCAGCGGGATCAACCGGTCCGGACCGAGTTCCGAGGCGATCGAGAAATCGGGCATCGGCTTGGGCCCCTTGGCCCCCGACTCGCTGGGCTCCGCGGCCTGCACCGGCGGCTTGACCAGCTCGATTTCGGCGGCCTCCAGCAGCGCAGCCAAGCTCTCCGCCTTGCCGTCGTGACGCAGGTAGACCGGCGTCGAAGCGATCCGCACCGCGCCGTCATGGGCGATGTCGTTGCCCATCAAATCGACCGCCCGGCCCTGGTACGGCACCTTCGCCTCGGCTTCGTCGACGGCGAACGCGACCGCCACCGATCCGCCGTCGTTGCGATCGAAAAGGTACACGTGCAGGCCGTCGACCGGCGTAAGCTCCTTAAAGAATGTTCCACCATCGAGCTGCCAGACCAGAATGCACGTGGCGAAGGTCGAGGTCCGTGGTGCGTTGGTGATCTCAAGCGTGCTATAGAACTCGTAGGCGTTCTGCGGTCCGATGGTGGTGTGGAAATAGTAGAACCAGTGCCCCACGCCCTCCGCCATCAGCGAGACGTACGACTGGACGATCCGCTCCGCCGACTGGAGAAAGTTCATCGGCGGCCGGCGGCTTTCCGGCGGCAGCGCCTCGAAGTCCAGCCCGCGCAGGAACGTGCCCGCGCTCATCCCGCCTTCCGAGAAGACCAGCGGAATCTCGCGGTCGGTGAACTTGGCCAACGTGCTGCGCATCTGCCGCGCCGCCTGAACGGCGGTGTCCCATGAATCGCGCGCGCCGAAGTACTGATGATACGAAATCCCGTCGAGATGATCGAGCGCGCCGGCCTTCAACACAGCCCGCGCCCACACGCTCGTGTCGATGTTGGCGTAGACCTTGACCTCCGGATCGACCGATTTGGCCGCTTCGGCGCTGACCCGGCAGAGCGTCACGTAGTCCTCAACCGACCCTTCGAAAAAGAACGAGCACCACGGCTCATTCCACACCTCCCAGTTCTTGATCCGGTCGTAGCGCCTGACGCTCTCGCGAACGTAGTTGGCGTACGCCTCCAGGTCGGTGGGCATCCAGCCGCGCGGATAGCCGTCGACCGCAATCGGTTCGGGATGCCGCCCGTCCTTGAGCCTCACCGCCCAGTGCGGCGCAGCGAACCACTCGCCCCAATGGTCGATGCCCAGCGCGTTGAGCTGATCGTAGTGGCTCTCCTTCTGCACCATCGTCCACTTGCCGCGCTCGTACTCCATGTTCCGCCACCAGGTGTACTGGTTCTGATCGTGGCAGCGGTTGGCCGAAAAGCCCAGCCGCTTGGCCAGCTCGGTTTCCTGGCGATTGGTCTGCTGGATGTGGCAGCCGAAAAATGAATGCTTCGGCGGATCGCCCGGCGGCACGCAGCCGAAGCTCGTGATGTCACGCCACTGCTCCGACCCCTCGATCACGACCCGCGCCTCGACCTTGAAGATGCCCGTCCGATCCGAGGCAAAGCGAACCGCAAACGCCTGGCGCCCGCCGGGCGCCAGCGCAAACTCGAACGTCTGCGGCTCGCCCTGAGGCTTTTCCCACAGGTCCAGAAGCGTCAGCACCAGCCGGCCGCGCTGCTCGCGGTCGGTGCGGTTGACGATCGGCGCCTCGAAGGCGAACGGCTCGCCGGGGCTGACCAGCACGTTGTCAAAGTCGCGATACACCAGCTCCGGATAGACCTGCCACCGCTTCTCCTGAGTCAACGGCGGCAGGGCGCGAAGCTCCTCCGCCACCGCCTGCGGCTCGCGACACAGACGGGCGATTTCCGCCAGATCGAGCACGCGATCCCAGATCGCCAGCTCATCGAAAACGCCCGGCGCCTCGCCGCCCAGAGAAAAGCCGTCCTCGGACGCCCCGTCAATGCGGTCGATCTCCGCCGAAGCGAGAAGCTTGCCGTTAATGTAAATCTTCTTGCGGGCCTTGCGCTGCGCGTCGCCCTGGAGATTGGCGGCGGGCCCCTCAGCCGGGTCCGAGTTCCTGTCCCACGTGATCGCCACGTGGGTCCACCGGTCTTTCGGCAACGCCGAAACCGGAACGTGGCACGACCAGTCCCACCGGTAATCGTACCCGGGCGGCGTGCTGCCGGTCATGAAGTAGACCACCTGGTGGGCCGCGATGGCCGCAAGCTGAAACCATTGCGTCGAAAAAATCGCCCGGTCGCGGTCGCCCAACTCGATCGCCGGCTTGATCCAGAAACTCAACGTCCCCTTCGCGCGGGTGAAGTTGCCGGCGCAGACGTATCGGGCGCCCGGCGGCGACTGGTTCTCGAACCCATGGCCGACCTTGCCCTCAGCGGCTGTGTACGCGCCCACCGCCTCGCGAGCCCCGGCGCAGTTGTCCGGCCCCAAACCCTCCTCGAAACCGGCATAAAAGGTCATGCCGTCGGTGATCGGTGCGGCGATCGCGGCGTGCGCAATGACACAGACTAGAACGAGCATCATTACAATCGTGCGGTTGCTGGGCATAAAGGCTCCTCGAGTTGATGCAGACCAATCCTGCAGCGTCAGATTCCGTATCCGGAATTCCACGTCTCGTGCTGCCAGAGGTTCCACTGATGATCCGGCCCTCCGTCCTGAGAGCACGGGGCGCTGCCGGCGTGGAAGTCGAAGAACAAAATGTTGAACGACGGGCCGTTGGCGCCCGGGTGCCGCTGCGCGGGCGCGGACAGCCATGAGCCATTGGACCCCAGGATCGCCTTCCACGTCTGATCGAGATGATAGCCGACTCCAGGATAACTCAGCGAACTGGAGTCGACCACGTACACCGTCTGCGAAGGCGGGGTCAGGATGCTGGTCAGTTGCCGCGAGGCGAACTGCGAGCAGTACGCCTGACCGTACCAGGCCTCCGGCAGGATCGGGGCCGGCGGGCACATCGCGTTCATCCCGTAACCGGCCGTGGCGAACGTCGGGTTCAGCGAGCCCATCTGCACCTCGGTCTCCGGACACGTGGTCACCTGACCCGCCGGATAGTCGGAGTGGCCGGGATCGCCGCCCATGTAGAAAAACCGCAGCCAGTCGTCCCACGTGTTGTCCCACGGGTAGTTGCCGGGCCAGGTCTCGTACCCGGGCCAGATCCGATCCATAGGCAGCCGGTTCTTGCCCAGCGGCAGCATCAGATCGCTGTGATCGAGGCTGTAGGCGGCCAGGGCGACGCCGATCTGGCGCAGGTTGCTCTGGCAGGAAATCGTCCGCGCGTGGCTTCTCGCCGCATTCAACGCCGGCAGCAGGATGGCCACCAGCACCGCGATAATCGCCACGACCACCAGCAGTTCGATCAACGTAAACGAGCGGTTCGCTTTCATGATTGGTCCTCGACACTCTCACGCACCGTCGCCACCGAATCGCCGGCGACGAACGTCCCGTCGTAGGTGATGCTGGGCACAGCCGCCCCGTTCTCCTCGATCCGCTGCAGAAGCATCTTGACCGCCAGGCGGCCCATCTCGTACCGGTCGAGATGAAAACACGTGATCGGCACCGGCGTGATGTCCGGCTGAGGCGCGTGGTCGCAGGCGATCAGGCTGACGTCCTCGGGCACCTTCAGGCCCAGTTGAAAACAGGAGTACAGCATTCGAATCGCTTCGACGTACGAGTAGCAGACCACGGCTGTGCAGCGGTGCTCGCGGTGAAAGACCCTCATCCGGACGATATAGTCGTCCTCCTCGCCGTCGCCGCCGACCTTGCGGGTCAGAGGCTTGTCCCACATCGGAATCGGCGGCAGGCCCGCCCGCTGCATCGCACCGGCGTAGCCGTTCATCCGATCCGCCTGGCTGCTGTGGGTCACGTTGATCGGACAGGGAATGTAGGCGATCCGCCGATGGCCCCGCTCGATCAGGTACGTCGTCGCCTGGACGGCCACCGGCTCGTCGTTGGGACTGATCCGGTTGTACGGCCGCGAACCCGACGGATTAATCAGGACATAAGGAATCCGCAGCCGCCCCGCCATCGCATCCACGTCCCCCTCGATCTGCGCGATATCGAGCACCAGCCCATCGACCGATGCCGTCCGGATCATCGGAAGCTCCTCGACCTGCTCCACCCGGCTCTTCCACTGCACCATGCCCGTGGCCAGCCGCAGCCCGTTCTCCGTCAGGGCCCCGCAAATCCCCTCCATCAACTGGGCCCCGTAGAGCGTCGTCACGTGCTCCCGCTCAAAGACCAACCCGACCGTCTCGTGCCGCTGACGGGCCAGCATCCGCGCCGCCGCCGACGGCCGGTAGTTCAGCATGTCCGCCGCCCGCATGACCTTCTCGCGAACCTGAGGCGTGACGTTCGCCGCCCCGTTCAAAACCCGTGAGACGCTGCCGATCGTCACCCCGGCAAGCTGGGCGACGTCCATGCAGGTGACCCGTTTTCGCGACCGCGGCGTTCCCGCTTTCATCGATAGGTTCATTCCTCAATAAAGCGCTTTAACAGGCTCCATCGTAACCGCTTGCCCCGATGCTGTCAAGCCCCTGTCCGATCGCTCCTCCAATATGACACAAGAAGCTGGAAAATAAGTGGTTAAGACAATGTGCGTCCTGGCGGCGGAGCCTCCGCACGGCCCGTCGGGCCTGGAAATCCACCCGCTCATCCCGCGGTGAAAGGTTTCATCCAGGGTCGCCCGCCCCTTCGGGGCCGCCCTTTTTCAATTGATCTTTGGATGGCCATAGGGTTGACTGGGGAAAACACAACACAAGGAGCAGGCCATGGCAGCGCGAAAAAAAGCGGATGCCGGTAAACCCATGTGGCACGGACGGTTCGAGAAAGAACCAGCCGAACGCACCCAGGCCTTCGTCGAATCCCTGAGTTTCGACCGGCGACTCTACAAACACGACATCACCGGCAGCATTGCCCACGCCCGCATGCTCGAGGCGGTGGGGCTGATCAAGCCGGCCGAACGCAAAGCCATCGAAAAGGGCCTGCGGGCCATCGCCGAGCGGATCGACCGCGGCGAATTCGAGTTCGCCACCGCCGATGAGGACATCCACATGGCCGTCGAGGCGGCCCTCATCCGCGAGATCGGCGAGCCGGGTAAAAAACTCCACACCGCCCGCTCGCGCAACGATCAGGTGGCCCTCGACCTGCGGCTGTACCTGCGGGACGCGATCGACCTGCACCTGGCCCCGGCGATCCGCAGCCTCCAGTCGGCGTTCCTGGCCCTGGCCCGGAAGCAGGGCGAACTGGTGATGCCCGGCTTCACCCACCTTCAGCACGCTCAGCCGGTGGTGGCTGGGGCGGTCCTGCTGACCTACGTCGAGCAACTGGAACGCGACCGCCTCCGCCTGCTGGACTGCCGCCGCCGGATCGACTGCTGCCCGCTCGGCGCGGCGGCCCTGGCCGGCACGACCCTCCCGATCGACCGCAACCACGTGGCCGGCGAACTGGGCTTCGGCGAGCTGTGCCGCAACTCGATCGACGCGGTCAGCGACCGCGACTTCGCCGCCGAGTTCGTCTTCGACCTGGCGCTGATCGCCGTCCACCTGTCGCGCTGGGCCGAGGAATGGGTCCTCTGGTCGGCCCCGGAATTCGGCTTCGTCGTCGTCGGCGAACAGTATTGCACCGGTTCCAGCATCATGCCTCAGAAGCGCAACCCCGACGTGCTCGAGCTGATCCGGGGCAAGAGCGGCCTGGTCTGCGGCCAGCTCACCGGGCTGATGACCATGCTCAAGGGCCTTCCGCTGGCCTACAACCGCGACCTGCAGGACGACAAACGGGCCGTCTTCGACGCCTACGACAGCGTTTTGGCGTCGCTCGAGATTGCCGCCGATCTGGTCGCCTCGACCAGCCTCGACGGCGAGGCAATGGCCCGCCGCCTGGATGAGGGATTCCTCGAGGCCACCGCCCTCGCCGAATACCTGGTGGCCAAAGGCACGCCCTTCCGCCAGTCGCACCAGATCGTCGGCCGGATCGTCGCCTCCGCCGAAAAACAGGGCCGGAAATTGCGGGATTTATCGCTGGACGAGTTGAAGGCCTTCTCGGAGAATATGGCCTCGGACGTCCACCGGATACTGGATTCGCGGCACGTGGTCGCCGCCTATCGCAGCGCCGGGTCGGCGGGCGTGACCGAGCTGCGAAAGCAGATCAACCACTGGAAAAAAGTTCTTAACGCAAGGAATTGAAACGATGGCTGATAAGCTCCAACTGGGTCTGATTGTCGGGCTGCACGATGACATGGTCACCGAGTTCCGCAAGATCGAGGATCTGGGCATTCCCACCTGCCAGGTCACCGGAACCGTCGAAAGCTACGTGAACTTCGGCAAGCTCGACGCGATCGCCACCGCGATGGCCAAGACAAAGGTCGACGTCAGCGCGATCTTCATGGCCTACGACGGCCAGACCTACAACACCGAGACGGGCCCCTCGACCGACGGCTTGATCCCCGAAGAGCACCGCGCCCGACGCACCGAAATGACCCTCAAAGCCGCCGACCTGATCAAGGACCTCGGCGTGGCCACCGTGGTCTCGCACGTGGGGTTCATTCCCGACGACGAGACCGACGAACTGTACACCGGCTTCCTCGAATCGATGAAGACGGTCGCCAAGCACCTGGACGCCAACGACCAGGTCTACCTCTTCGAAACCGGCCAGGAACTGCCCTCGACCCTCAAGCGAACCATCGACCACGTCGGCACGGGCAACCTGTTCGTCAACCTCGACCCGGCCAACCTGATCCTCTACGGCAAAGCCAATCCGCTCGACGCCGTGGCCATCCTCGGACCGTGGGTCCGCGGTATGCACGCCAAGGACGGCATCTGGCCCAACCGTGACGAGACGCTGGGCCACGAGACCCGCCTCGGCGACGGCAAGGTCAACTTCCCGCTGCTGCTGCGGCGCCTCAAAGCCTGCGGCTTCCAGGGCCCGGTGACCATCGAACGCGAGATCAGCGGCCCCCAGCAGATCGAGGACATCAAGTACGCCATGCGGTTCCTCGACCCCATGCTCTAGACAAAAGCGGCAACGTGGCTTTTTCATCGAGATACGGCAGAGCCTTAGCCATCATTCGGAGATAGGTACGTGGCCAAAGTCACCTTCATCGGAGCGGGCAGCCTCGGCTTCGCCCGGCGGCTCATCATCGACGTGCTCAACTGCCCCGCCATGCGGGATACGCACTTTTGCCTGATGGACGTCGATCCCAAACGCCTCGACTACACCCGCCGGATCGGCGAGCGGATCATCCGCGAGCAGAAGATGCCGGCCAAGGTGACCGCGACCACCGATCGCCGCGAAGCCTTGCGCGACGCCGACTTCGTGGTCATCATGCTCCTGGCCCACGGGGTCGAACCCATCGAAGCTGAATACCGCATCCCGCTCAAACACGGGATCGACCAGTGCGTCGGCGACACCCTCGGTCCGGGCGGCGTGTTTCGATTCCTGCGGACCGCGCCGATGATCCTGGACGTCTGCCGCGACGTGATGGACGTGGCCAAACCCAACTGCTGGGTGCTCAACTACACCAACCCGATGTCCATGCTCACCTGGGCCGCCTACCGCGGATGCCCCGGAATCAAGTTCGTCGGCCTCTGCCACAGCGTCCAGGGCACCACTGAAATGCTCGCCAAGGCCATCGACGTGCCCTACGAGGACGTCCGCTACTGGGTTGGCGGCATCAACCACCAGGCCTGGGTCCTCCAGTTCCGCCACAAGGACGGGACCGACCTCTACCCGCGACTCAAGGAAGCCCTGCCCAAATCGCCCAGGAACAAGCCCGGCATCGCCGACGGCGAAATGGTCCGGATCATGATGATGCAGCACCTGGGCTACTTCGTCACCGAGTCCAGCGGCCACAACAGCGAGTACAACCCCTGGTTCCGCAAACGCAGCGACCTGATCGAAAAATACACCGGCCCCGACTTCGCCGGCGAGTCCGGGTTCATCGCCCGGGCCTACGGCAAGGACCGCGAAGGCTGGGAAAAAGGCCTCGAGGATCAGGTCAACCAGGCCGATCCAATCGACTTTGTCCGCAGCCACGAGTACGGCTCGGGCATCATCAACGCGATCTGGACCGATGCGCCCTTCCGGATCTACGGCAACGTCCGCAACGACGGACTGATCACCAGCCTCCCCGAAGGCTGCTGCGTCGAAGTGCCATGCCTGGTCGACGGACACGGCGTCAACCCGTGCTTCGTCGGCGAGCTGCCTCCGCAGTGTGCAGCCCTCAACCGCATGAACGTCAGCGAACACGAACTGGCCGTCGCCGCCTTCTTCGAACACTCCCGAGAGCGCCTCTACCAGTCGCTCTACTACGACCCGCTGACCGCAGCCAAGCTCTCGCTGCCCGAGATCCGGGCGATGGCCGACGAGATGATCGCGGTCGAAACCCAGCACGGCTGGTTGCCGCCGCTGCGCTAAAACACGGTCCGGACGCACGCGGGATAGACGCGGCGCAACGTTTCAGGGGCTTTTGCATATGAGCAGCCAGGCCAGACCGGGCGAGGCCCGGTGGTTCTATCTCGTCCTAACCGCGGCGTGGGTCGTGCTGCTGGTCTACGGCAGTTGGTGGCCCTTCGAATTCCACCACCTCCAAGCCGGAACGGCGTGGGAACGATTCCTCCAGAAAATGGACCCGGTGGATCAGCGATTCTCCAAAAACGACCTGCTGGCCAACACCCTGCTGGGCATGCCGCTCTCGTTTCTGGCCCTCGGCGCCCTGGGCCGGCGATTGTCGCTGGACCGCGTGGTGCTGGTGATCTGCGGGGCCTGGACAACCAGCTTCCTCGTCGAGTTCGTCCAGGTCTATCTGCCGATCCGGTCGTCGTCGCCAGCCGACATCCTCGCCCAGTGGGCCGGCACGCTGCTGGGCTTGGGAATGTGGTTCGCCGTCGGTCCGATCCTGACCCACAGCGCCGGATCGTTCCTGCGGAAGCGGTTCCTGCCCGGTCTGCGGGCCAGGGTGCTCGTGGCCTACGCGGCCACCCTCTTCGTCTACTGGCTCCATCCCTTCCTGCTCACGCTGCACCCAGCCTCCCTCTACCACAAGTACCGCGACGGCCAAATCGTGCTGCTCCCCTTCTCGGAAACCGGTGGCCTGCCGTTTCCCGAGGACGTCCTGACCGTGGCCCTGATGCTCCCGCTGGGATTCCTGCTCTTCTCCATCAGCCGCTCGCGATGGCCCGCCCTCTGGGCCACCCTCTGGTCGCTGGCGTTCGCCCTCTTCATCGAGTGCTGCCAGGTCCTCAGCGAAATGCACACCGCCAGCGCCACCCACATCGTCCTGGCCTGGGCGGGCGGCACGCTCGGAGTGCTGTCCGGCTCGCTCGCCGACCTGCTGTTCGGCTCGCACGACCCTCTGGTATAAACACCCCCCCACCGATCAACCCCAATGGGGCGCAAGCATGTAGCCAGAGAGCGCAACCCCCTGCTTATCAACCACCCGCCGGCGCCGATCAGCCCCAAAGGGGCGCAAGCCTGTAGCCAGGGGCGCAAGCCCCTGGTATCAAATGCCCCCCGCGCCCCTCAGCCCCGAAGGGGCGACAGAAAGACTACCTCATGTCGCATTGGCCGCCTGTCCCCTGCGCGATGCGAGAGATTGCACTCTCAAAACCGCATGCCGCTTCGCGGCGAAGAAAAAGGGCAAAGGCCTACCTGCGCACGTCCCTTCGCCTCAGGAACATCCCAACCGCGCCCAAGACGAGGATCGCCAGGCAACCTGGCTCAGGGACCTCGGAGACGCGGAACCCGAGGCCGCCGACCTCGGAGCCCGGGCTACTGATGCCGCGAGTCGATGCGCGCAGCATGACCTCGTACTCATCGAACGAACCACCCCGGAAGCCGGGATACGAAGTGGAGATGATCGCCTCGTTCCATTCCGAGACGTTGCCGCCCTGGTCGAACGTCCCGTAGGGGCTGTCGGAATTCTCGTGGCCCCCCACCTCCGTGAGGTAGTAGGGGCTGCCGATCGTGTATCCGCTGTCCTCGAACGTGGCGTTGTTGCCGGGGTCGCTCGGGTCCCCCAGGACATTGCTGGGCACGCTGTTGCTGCTCGTTGGGTACAGGAAGTACCCGGCGCTGGTTCCGCCGCCCTTGTAGTACGCCGCCTTGTACCACTCGTCCTCGCTGGTGACCGCCCAGATCCAGTCTGTCTCCCGGGTGATGCTGGTGCTGGTCGGGCTGGTCACACCATTGAGGAAGTAGGCCCCGTCCTCGGTGGTGGCAAGACCCTGCGCCCCAGTCGGCTGGCCATTGTGGAGCCAGTTGGCAAACCGGCAGGCGTCCCAAAAGCTCACGTAGTTCACCGGGCGGTTCGCCCAGTCGCCGGCCACGCGGTACTGGTACGGGTCGCCGCTCGTACCGCTGCCAGCGTACCGCTCGATCTTGCAGCCGTACACGTAGGACCACATGCCCGGGTTGTACAGCCCGTGCGTGTCCACGCCCGCCACGGCATTGAGGAGGGCGCAGTACTGCCCCGCCGTCACCTCGTAAGTGCCGATGTTGTACTGGTAGGCGACCGCCCCGTAGCCCGTACTATCCGGCCCGTTGCCCATATCGCTTACCGGAACGGTGTCGATCGTCACCGCCGATCCGGCCGTACCAAGAATCAACACCGCACCCACCGCCACCGTCAGCATCGTTTTCATCACCCGTACCTCCTGTAGATAGGTTCCCCAAGACCCCGCCGCAGGCTACGCCGCCCGCTGCGCAACACAAAACGCGGAGAAAAACTCTCTCTCTAGGTGATTCAACAGCCGCGAGTATACCGCCTTCCCCATCACCTGTCAAGCGGCGGCCATTGTGCCTCAATGACGCCCTCTGGCGGGTCGCCTGGGCTTAAAGGACGGCCGGACGCTCCAGCAGCGATCTGATAATCGCCGGGACGCGGGTCCGGATCGGCGCAGGGACCGCGCGTAGGCCTCAAGATCGACATTCAGCAGGTGTGCGCTCGCCTCCGTCTCCACACGCTCGATCGCCTGCCTTAGGCGCTCGCGGTGGACCGCCGGCTCAGC
>JAAYCJ010000092.1 GCA_012729815.1 Phycisphaerae bacterium
GCGTCTACGTGCTGAAGCTGTCGGCCGACGACGGTGCTGAGACCGCGGATGATACGGTGGAGATTACGGTGAACTCCGCGCCGGCGGCGGGACTGACGATTCCGGCTGCGGGCGGCGAGGTCGACGCCGCCGACGGCGATGTCACGTTGACGGCGCCGGCGGGGGCCGTCGCCGAGGACACCGAGATTAGCGTTCAGGAAGAGAGCGACCCGCCGGACGATCCGGCCTACGTACCGGGCACGGCTTTCGCCTTCGGTCTGGACGGAACGGCATTCCAGCAGCCGGTCGCTCTGACCATCGCGTATGACCCGAATGCGATCCCGTCAGAGGTTTCGGAGGAGTCGTTGAAGTTGGCCAAAGCGGTCTCCGGGGCATGGGAGGCAGTGGCCGGTTCGAGCGTGGATACGACGGCCAAGACGGTTACCGGCAACATCAACGGCTTCAGCGTGTACGGCATCATCGGTTCGACTGAACCGACAACGACAACGATGAGACTCATCGCGGCGGGCGAGTTTTCGACGTTTGCCGTCGGCACGCTGGATGGGCGTCTCTGGTCGTGGGGGCGGAACGTGTACGGCATGCTGGGCGACGGGACGGAGAGTGACCGCAAATCGCCCGTCGAAGTCGACTCGCCGACCGGATTCACGGCGATCGTCGGAGGAACGGGCTCTACCTGGGCCCTTATCGGCTCGAACGTATACTACAGCGGAGTCGGATGGCGGTATACGACAAACCCTCTGGCGGAGAGTCACGGTTTCGTCATATTTCCGGGTCTGCCGGCGATCGAGCACCTTGGCATGCCGTACATGATCGATGGGGATAAGCAGGTCTGGCAGCCGGAGGAGCTCTACATCGACAGCGAGACCGGCTGGGAGGGGACGGGAGAGCCCGGACCGGTTCCGTTCACCGCGAACAAGATGTTCATCGGGATCGTTCGCTGCCCGCCGTACGACGACTACGCGATCCGGGATGATGGGACGGTCTGGAGGTGGCACTACTACGAAAACGATGTTAACAGGGATTACCACTTTGAAGAGCAGCAGGTAAACACGCTGGAGCAGGTCAAGGCCATCGAGCAGGGCTGGCTGAGGGAAGGCGATCCGGCCACGCTGGTGATCCTTGAGGATGAGAACGGGGACGACGTGGTCTGGGGCTGGGGCGGCAACGCCAATGGCCAACTCGGCAACGGCGAAGACCATATCGCGTACAACTCGTACAGCCCGGTGCGGTGCATGGGGAGCCTGACGGGCGTCAAGGCGGTTGCCTGCGGAAAGTCCCATTCCCTGGTCCTCCTGAACAACGGGGACCTCTACGCAGCCGGCTGGAATCACTGGGGCCAATTGGGCGATGGGACGGAGGAGGACCGGAACACTCCCGTCAAGGTCATGTCAGGCGTTGAGGCGATCGCGGCGGGCAGTTCACACAGCATCGCCCTCAAGGACGATGGAACCGTCTGGACGTGGGGCCACAACTACTACGGGCAGCTTGGGCTCGGCAAGAATCCGCAGGATGGCGACGAGTGGTGGTCGGTGGCGACCCCAACCCAGGTTGTTTTTCCGTCTTCCGAGCCGACTCCATAACGGCTGGGCCCTGACCTGGCCTTGGGAAATCACGACGCCGTCGGTACTGGCCTTCGGCGAAGACGGCCCACCGGCGCGCACATGCCGCCGGGAGGCTAGATCCATCCTCGCTTACGGAAGAAGAGGAGCATGACCAGGGCGACCGCGGCCATCACGCCGAGTGAGGCGTAGTAGCCCCAGTGCCAGGAGAGTTCGGGCATGTATTGGAAGTTCATGCCGTAGAGTCCGGCGATGAAGGTCAGAGGGACGAAGATGGACATCATCATCGTCAGTATGCGCATGATGTCGTTGCTGCGATTGCCGACGCTGGAGAGGTAGATGTCGAGCATGCCGGTCAGCAGGTCGCGGAAGGTCTCGATGGTCTCAGCCACGCGGATGGAATGGTCGTAGACGTCTCGCAGGAACGGCATGGTGGATCGGGCGACCAGGATTTCCGGCGCGCGTTCCAGCACGCCGATGATCTCGCGGACCGGCCAGACGGACTTGCGGAGCAGGAGGACTTCACGTTTGAGCCGGTGCAGTTCGTGGAGCATCGCGCGCGAGGGGTGGTTGACCAGTTCGCCTTCCAGCATTTCGATCCGCTCGCCCAAGGCCTCGAGGACGGCGAAGTAGTTGTCGACGATCACGTCGATCAGGGCGTAGGCGAGGTAGTCGGCCTTTTCGCTACGAACGCGGCCTCGGCTCTGGCGGATCCGTTCGCGCACGGAGTCGAAGACGTCGCCCGGGTGTTCCTGGAACGTGATGACGAAGTTCTGTCCAAGGACGATGCTCACCTGTTCGCTGTCGATCTGCGACTTTTCCTGGTCCCATCGGATCATCCGCAGAACGACAAAGACGTAGTCGCCGAAGTCTTCGGCCTTGGCCCGCTGAGAGGTGCTGGCGACGTCCTCGGCCACCAGGGGGTGGATGCCGAAGGTCTCCGCCAGTTTGTGGATGACCTGCGGGTCGTGGACGCCGTCGACGTTGATCCAGGTGACCGTCGGCGACTCGCGACACGGCGCGGTCTTGGTCACCGAGCTCACCTGTTTCTCGGAGAAGCGTTCGGTGTCGTAGTCGATGACGTTGATCCGGACCGGTTCGGCCTTCTGGGCGCCCACGTGCACGACGGTTCCCGGCGGCAGCCCCGTTTTCTTCGAGCTTCGATGGTACAGACGACCCATGGCGCCTCTCCTACAAGTGTTGCTCCTGATATGCAAGCCACAGCCTTTCTGAACACGTCAAAGTAACGTAATTACGCGGACAAAGGTAGTGTCAAGCGTCAGCGGAGTATACGATAGCGGACCGGTGGATGCCGGTTGAACGTGGCTCATTGGAGATTGAGGAATGGCGATCCGACGCGTGGTGAATCTGGGACAGATGCTTGGTGCGCCGGCGGCTGGGCCGACGGGAACGGGCAACCCGACGCGCTACGAACTGGGCAAGTGTTTTCAGCTCGACCGCGACCGGTGCCTGCTGGCGGCGAGCCTGGACGAGCAAGGGGGCGGCGATCTGTGCGTGGGCAACGACGGGTTCGTGGTGCGGAGTCTGGCGGAGATCGACCCGGGCAAGGCGATCGCGTTGAACCGGCCGGACCCGGAGTTTCGCGGCCGAGCGGGCACGGGGTTCCTGGCCAAGTACCCGCTGACCGGCGGATTCGTGCCGGCAGGAGCGAAGTTCGCGGACGGCGGCGGTCATGCGGGAGCGGGTACGGGCGTGCTGGCGGGCGCGGCCGTCGCGTTCGCCGCGGACAAGACCAGCGCCGAGGCGGACAGCGAGATTCTCATCGAGGTCATCGGCGTCCGGTGGGACGGTTCGGCGCTGACGGTGACGGGGCGCGAGTTGATGAAACACGCGCTGGGATACCGCCTGCAGGGAGTGGCGCTGTCTCATTTTTGTCCGAAGGGACAGGACTGGCTGGCCCCGTTCGTGACGGATCAGGGGATCGTGGTGTTTCGGCTCGCATTCAGCGACGGCGGCTGGCGGTTCGCTTCGTGCGGCGAGCCGTTCGTGACGCACCGGCGGCAGGACTGGTTCTTTTCGGTGGGCGAATCGGAGCCGTCCATTCAGGAGTGCGACGGGACGTACGTGGCCACCACGCGCGGGGCGGACGGCAAGTCGCGGGTCTACCGTTCGTCCGACGGGTTGAACTATACGCTGTGGTTCGAGCGGGACCACCCGCACGTTCCGCAGGCGTTGAACAAGGGGCTGGACGGTTCGCTGTATCTGGCGACGAATCCGGGCGTCGGCTGGCTGCGCAATCCACTGGCGGCGTTTCCGCTGGCCGACGGAGCGTTCGGCGAGGCGATCGTCGTACACGACCAGGACGGCATCCGCGACGACAAGGGCGAGAAGGTGCCGTTTATCGACCACGGCGTCGGCTCGAACGTGTATCTGGAGGGCCGTTGGCGGCACCTGCTGTGGTACCGGGTGTGCGATCTGCGGGAGCGGACATTCCATCGGCATCAGGCGGCGGTGGCCCAGCAGTTCCACGGCAGCGGCGGTCCGATCGCCCGAAGGGCGGAAAGCGGATTGTACGTGGCGGAATTGGAGTTCGATTCGGTGACGGCGCAGCCATTCAGATTTGAATAATCGGCCTCCAAGAGCACTGGCCCGTCCGATCCAGGATTCTTCCGATGTCCGAATCGGGAATTACCCCGATTGCGGGGCGTTGCGGCGATTCCTATAGTTGACTGCGTCGGCGCGCGACCGCGTCGAGCATCGCCTCAGTCGTCGCAGAAAGGGGAGGACCATGGCCGCAAAGCGGATTCAGATGGACATCGAGGAAGAAGATCGGGCGGAGGCCCTGCTGCACAACATCGACGAGCGCACCGTCCGCAGGACGGGAACAAGCCTGTTTCACCTGTTGACCGCGGGCAGCATCCTGGCTTCGATCTTCCTGTTCCTGCGGGGCCGGCGGGAGGCGGCGATTTTCGTGGGGTTGTGGCCTCCGACCTTCCAGGCCCTCAAGTCCGTCGCCGACAAGAAGTAGACTGGGCGGCTCTGGAGCGCCGGTCGAGTGTCTCCGGAGAGACATGCGCATCGAGAGTGGCTCCGTGCCGGCTGACATCGGCCAAGGCCCCAACCATGACCGCGCCGTTTACGATCCGCTTGCCCGGCGGGTGGAAACCCGCTTCCTGTTCGACGCATCCGGAGCGATTTGGCTTCACGATCGGCGACGACGCCGTGGAATGGCCAGCCGCTGCGGATTACAGCAGCTTCTTTTCACGGAAGAACGCCCGCAGCTTCTCCATCTCCGCGTCGGTGATCGTCTTGTAGGGCGGACGGCGCCAGCGCTCGATGATCCCGAACAGCTCCATCGCCCCGTGGGTTCCCGAGTCGAACCCGCCCTCGAAGCCGCACACCAGGTCGAAAAGCGGCATGTCGTAGTCGCGAATGATGTCCCGCGCCGCAGCGGCGTCGCCCTTTTCGATCGCCTGCCAGTACGCCCACGTCACGCTTGGAGCGAAATCGACGTACGTGGCCAGATAGCCGTCCACGCCGTAAGGCCAGACGTCGAAGTGGTTCTGCTTCTGCCCGCCCGAGAACGTCGCCCACTTCTCGCCGACGAGCATACACATCCGCCTGGCGAACTCGCCGCACATGTCGTCCTTGACCGCCCAGATGCCGTCAACCCGCTCCATGGCCAGCTTGAGCACCTTGAGGCCGAAGGCCATCCCGCGCGGGATGAACACGTTGGTCACCACCATCACCGGGATATGCTCAGCCGCGGCGGCGTAGTGGTCGACCATCGTCTCCGCGGTGCACGACTGGGCCCAGTCCGGCGGCAGCACCATCAGCATGTCGGCGCCGACCTCGCGGCAGTACCTGGCGAAGGCGACCTCCTTCGGCCGGGCCCAGATCCGGTCGGCCGCCACCACCAGTGCCCGGCCGGCCGCCTGCTCGACCGTGACCTTCGTCATCTGCGCGACTTCATCGTCGGTAAGGATCGTGTAGAGGCTGTCGCCGTAGGTCAGGATGATCGTGCCGACGCCCGCTTCGACGATGAAATCCACCTGCCGCCGCAGGCCTTTCCAGTCGATTTCGCCGTCCCGGTGGAACGGCGTCTTGATCGACGCCACCGGACCCCGGATCGCCGCCCGAACCTCATCCTTCGTCTTCATCGTACTGTCTCCAAAAGCTGTTTGCCGGCCGTTTCGGCAGACTTTACCGCCCCGCTGGACCGCCCGCAACGGTCTTTATTCCCATGTTTTTCGCCGACGCCGCCGGCCGATTCGGCTATAATGGTCGGCGGTCATTCAGCGATCGGAGAACGCCATGCGCCCCAGCATCGTCAAGCGCAAGCTCGGCAGCGACGAATCCGTCCTCGTGGTCAAGATATGCTTCACCGATCCGAATCTGGTGGAACTCGCCGGCCGCATGGGCTTCGACTGCGCCTGGATCTGCCTCGAACACCGCGCCCTGGACCCGTCGGTGCTCGATTCGATGCTCCGCGCCGGCCGCGCCGGCAACATCGACTGCATCATCCGCCTCGGCCCCTCCGCCCTCGACGAGATTCCGCCCCTCCTGGAGGCTGGAGCGACCGGATTGATGATCCCACACGTCAGCTCAGCCGAACGCGCCCGTCAGGTCGTTGAACACGCCAAGTTCCCGCCGCTGGGCAACCGGGGACTGGAGACGATCAACGCCGACGCGGACTTCGGTCTACTGCCGCTGGATCAGTACCTTAAGTCGGCCAACGACGAGACGTTCATCGTCGCCCAGATCGAAGACACCGAAGCGGTTGAGCGCGTCGACGAGATCGCCGCCGTCAAGGGACTCGACGTCCTGTTCGTCGGGCCCGCCGACCTGTCCTTGAGTCTCGGCCTGCCCGGACAGATGACCCATCCGCGCGTCTTCGAGGCCGTTCAGCGGGTCGCCCGCGCCTGTCGCCAGAACGGGATCGCCTGCGGCACCTCCGGCATCAACCCCGACTACACCCGCAAGCTCTTCGACGCCGGAGTCCGCTATTTCACCGGCGCCTCCGACTACCGCGGCGTGGTCTCCGGCTTCAGGGAAGCTCAGCAGACCTACGCCCCCTTCGGCTGCCGGTTCGAGCACTGACGGACGCCGCCCCTTCGCGGGACGCCGTGCCGCGCGCTCATCAGGACGAGGTCGGGTTGAACACCGGCGGGGGCGCGCGGTCATCGCCATCCAAGTCCTCCTCCTCGCCGGTATTCCACGTGTTGGTGATCACCACAAGATCCCTGCTGCGGTCTTTCGGATGCGTGGGCACGCGCAGGACTTCCGTATACCGAATGTCCGGGAGCATCATCTTCAACGAGTTCAGTTCATCGGCCTCGAAAATCAGATAGTGCTCTTCTTCACTGTTCAGAAGGGCCTCCACACGGGCAATGCCTTCCCACAGAATCTCCTCGGAGACCTCGATGCGCCCGCGCCGCCGCGTCGCGATCTCCAGTTCGGTGAACAACGGCTGGACTTGTGTTCCAAGGTAGTAACCCAGACGGGCGTCCGGCCGGCCCACCGCGAACGTGATCTGGTCGCCCTCGTCGATCCCCAGCCGCCTCATTGCTTCCGCCAGACGGACCTCCCCCATGTTCACGTCGCTGCGACCCAGGGCCGACCACACCCACGCGAACCCGATGATCGATGTGACCGCCAGCGCCATCAAACTCGCCGGACGACGTTCCCTCCAGAACAGGCCGCAGCAGATGCCCAGACCGATGAGAATCAGCCCGCACGTCGGCAGTGCCATCCAGAGAATCCCCGGGTATTCCTCATGCATCTCCCAGACGCCCCACGGCAGGCCGACCGCCATCGCGATCGCCAACGCGATAATCGCCAGTCGCACGCGCGACTTCCGCGGCGCCGGATCGTCCAGAAACAGCCGAGCGATCACCGGGGCCAGCAGCAGGCACGCCCCGGGCACCACCGGAACCAGATAGTGCGGACGCTTGAAGGGCGAGGTGCTCAGGAAGATCACCTGTACCGTTACCCACACCAGCGCAAACAGCATGCCCGCCCGTTCCTTCCGGTACTTGTCGCGGAACGGGGCGATGATCGCCTCCGGCAGCGACAGGCAGAACGGCACGGTCAACCCGATCAGAAGCGGAAGATAGTACCAGAATGGCTTTGGCCGGCTGCTGAGCAGCCCCTCGTATCGGTCGAAAAACTCCGTCCGCCACAACGCCACCGCGTCCGGCACCTTCAGGTACACATAGAGCGGCCATGGAGCGGCGATTGCGAAGAACAGCAACACCCCCGGAGTAAACCACAACGTCCGCCTGCGGAAGACCTGCCCGACGATTGCCCTGAATACCCGGCCGATCAAGGCCCCCCCCGACCCCTCCGCTGCCCGCTGAATCGGCGCGGCCAGCCCCCAGTAAACCACCATCGGCAATCCCACCAGGGGAATGGGCAGCGGCCCCTTCGCCAGCATGCCCAGCCCCATACACGCAAACCCGCCCATCAGGTACAATCCCTCGCGCCGCTCCTCGGCCAGGCCGCGGTAGAAACTCGCCATCGACGCAGCCGCAAACAACGCCAACAGCATCTCCGTCTGCGCGTTGTGCGAATAGAACATTACCCCCAGACTCCCCCCCGCCACCAGGCCCGCCACCAGGCCCACCCGCTTTCCATAGGCGTATCGGCCCAGCGCGTAGACCGCCAGGACCGTCAGCACCCCCGCCACTCCCGACGGCAGACGCGCCGCCAACACGCTCACCGGCGGATCCTGGTCCGGCGGATCGCTCACGTAAGATATCCCCGCCACCGCCCAGAACTGAAGTGGGGTCTTGCGAATGAAGGGAACCCGATTGAAGTGCGGGATCAGCCACTGCCCACTCTGCCGTATCTGCCGGGCGCACTGCGGTACGATCGCCTCATGGTCCGACAGCGGCGGACCCGCGTCCATTCCCCATAAGCACGCCGCCACCCCCAGCGTCACCAGAACCACCAACCCCACCGCCGGCGACATGAATGCGTTATCCGACTCGGCGGATGATGCCCCTTCGAACATGGCTCTGCCTCCTCGCGTGCCGATTCTCCATTGACGCCCACTTGCCCGCCCGCGACGAACGCTCCCGTCTCAGACGAACTTGCTCCAGACCTCCACGTCCATGCCGCCCCAGGGCGCCCTCAGGTGCTTCTTGAGCGACCCCTCCACCGTGAAGCCCAACGCCTTGAGCGCCTCGTCCTTGGCTTCGCAGCGGCGGTCGGAGTAGCAGATCATCTTGCGGCCTTCGACGTGTCCGACCGCATCGACCATCGCCGCGATGTCCTTCTCGAATCCCGGAGCGGTGAACACGTCCAAAATGTCCACCTGTCCGCCGAAGTAATGGTCGGGATTGCGCACGGCGAAGCCGGCCGTCGCCCCGGTCGCCTCGGAGACCGCCACCGCGCCGGCCACCGATTGGCCGCCTTCGGCGATCTCCTTGAGCAAGAACAACACCGGCCCCTCGCTCGATTTGGGACCCACCAGCCGCATGCCCGGCGCCCGAAGCTGGCACGGATGCTCCATCATGGTCAACGCCGGCAGCACGGGCCAGTGTTTGAACGCGATCGGCTCGATCCGCGCCGGACCCGCAGCGAAATGCGCGGTCTCGAACGCCTGACGGCTGCCCTTGAAGTAGAACATGTAGCCCGAGCCCTCCTCGCGGCCGACGAACCCATGCCGCGCGTAGAGGTGGTACGGCGGCGTATCGTACTCGGTCCCCAGGTACAGCGCTCGGCCGCCGCGAGCCCGAAAATCATCCATCAACGCCCGCATCAGCAGGTCGGCCGCCCCCTTGCGGCGCTCCTGCGTGCTCGTATAGACGTGTCCCAGCGTGCCCACGCCCTCGGCTTCGAACGTGCAGATGTTCGCAAACGGCGTCCCGCCCTTCGACAGCACGTAGAAGTGGCTGGCAAACCCCAGATCGTCCCGCTCCAGCGACTGGGCGATCTGCCACGCCCACGGCTGGCCCTTGTGGCCCAGCAGGTACATCAGCTTCGGCCCCCACACCGGGTCCGGTCCGAGCACCCGGCCCACCTCCGCCGCCTCGCCCGTCTTGAGCGTCACTTGTCCCAGCCGTTCGTACATGCCTCGATCCTCAGCGAAGTTTGACCAACTCCCCCACACCGGCCTTCATTATGCCGACCGGGAGCGAATCGTGCAATCTCCTTGATCCGTTTCGCCGAACGGGGTAACAGTATATCCGGTGTGGCTGGAGGTTGCCCATGAGTCTGATGCGTTTGATTCTGCCCAGGAGCGTCGTATTCTCGTTCCTGGAAGTCGTCGTGTTCTTCGCGATCATCACGCCGCTGTACGTGATTCTGCCGATCTACCTTCCATCCGTGGTGTGGGCCTTGTTTGCGGAGGGAGTCTCGGCGACGGCGGTCCTGCTTCACCCATTCGACACCGTGGGCAACTATCCGGTCTGGCTCGCCGTGCTCCTGGGCTTCGGCTACCTTCTGCTCGTCACCGCCTATTGGATGCCCGCTGACGACCCGCAGCAGAACCAGACCGAGGTTCGGGCGTTCATCGCGTTCGTCCTCGTCGCCCTCGTCGCGATTGCGATGGTGCTTCAGGCCCGCGCCGCCGTCTTCACGCACCTGGGCGACCATCTGTTCGGATAGACGCCAGCCCGCGCCTACACCCAGCGTTTGCTCCACGAGCGGACTTCCGCCGCTGCTTGGACGTCTTGCCCCGACCCACCGCCATCGCGGCCTCCCGCCCGTCGTCCTCAACCAGGATGCCGGCGACTGCAAACGTCAGGACCGTAACCGCAATACCCTTGCACACCCGATTTGCAGCCATCCGCCCCATCCCAGCCGCCCCATCGCCGCCGACCGCAGCCCGCCCCGGGAGACAAGGACCTGTTGCAACGCATAATATGCTCTCGAAAGTGGAGGCGGCCCGCGATCCGTGGATCGTGAATAACCCACGTGAACATGGTCAAGCGACGGGAAGGCAACATCATGGTAGTGATCATCCGAGGTCCTTGCAGTGTTGGCAAGACAACGGCGCCCTACGCGCTCGCAAAACTACTGCCCGACAGCGCGTATCTGCACGGAGACGGCTTTCCCTGGATGTCCGACCGGACAATGCAGGCCTTGGATAGACGCAGCCGTGAGAAGGGAGATAACTTCCGGAACGCGTGGCTGGCGACAGGGATCGCAGTGATTCTCGGGCATGGACTCCATGCGGTGGTCGATGGGATGTTCATGCAGGATGAGGAACTCAGCGATCTGCTGGCAAGACTTGGTCCTGTTAAAGACAGCGTGCGCATCTTCAACCTTGCCGTTGATCCTGAGGAGCATCTGAAACGCGACGCTGGTCGCCCACCGGAGCAGAGGATCGGGAAGGAAGGGGTCGAATACTTCCGAACGGCAAACGAATGGGCTCGATCCAATTTCGGCGTCAAGACAGATGCCACCAGGTCGACGCCAAAGGACATCACGATCAAGATACTGGATCAGATACAGACGGCTGATTAGCAGCCGCGTCCAGCCGATGTGGTGGTTGCCCCAGAGGTCCAGGACGGTCTGAAGGCGCATGAACGCCGATCTTGTTCACAATCCAGCGGACCTATCGTTTGAGCGATTCGGCCAACTGAACGATGCATGCTTCCTCAACGAACCGGTCGGCGAGGTCGAGCTTGGCGAATACCGGTGTGTCGATCATTGGATCGTCTGCCCGGACTTCCCGGGCTGTTCGCCCTTCGCCCTGTCCGAGCCGCAAGCCTGCGCAAAGGACCTGCTATCTACACTCACCAAGTTTGCCAACGACGGCAAGCTGGACCTCAGGATCACCACAACCGATCAGCATGTGATCGACACCCTCCGCCAAGCCGGAACCGCCGAGAACTACCGTCTTTACACAATGGCCCTGCAACTGGATTAAACGCACCAATGCCACCCGATCGCGACGCCCTTGCCCTGACCCGGCGTGGTTTCCATGACCGCTGAGACTTGCCTTCCGGAGCCGTGCTCGAACCACCCGAATAGACTATACTGGTTTCTCGGAACCGATCAACGTGTCGATTGGGAAAACGAGCGATGCAAGCCAGAGACCTCCAAATCGATAAGCGGGCGCTGGGCGACGTGTGCGAAACGCACCAGGTGGCCCGGCTGGAACTGTTCGGGAGCTTCGCCAGCGGCGAAGCCGAGCCGGGAAGCCACGTCGATATCCTCGTGACGTTCAAGCCCGACGCGCGGATCGGCTTGGAGTTCGTCGCCCTCAAACAGGACATCGAGCGCCTGATCGGTCGCCCGGTCGACCTGTTGGCCCGCCGTTCGGTGGAACAGTCGCCCAGTAAATACTTCCGTCACTACGCCCTCCGCGACACGGATCTGCTGTATGAGCGCAGTTGACCGTCCTGGTAAACGCTCCTGCCGCGGCCATTGAGGCGATGCTCAAACGTTTGTCCGATGAGAGGTGGACGCTAGGGGCATAGTCGATTTCCCCTTCTGCTCACCTGATACGGGGGCGGCGAGAGCATCGTTCGGCTCCAATCAAGCCCCGCCTTGCTCTAGATCAAGTTTGTTGACAAGTAATTCGGCCGATACAACAATTGGGAATATAGGAACCTAAATTCCCAATTGCCTCCGGGAGCGAGCGGGAATGACAGGAATAGTGATGGGAATGAGGTGAGGACGGTTGGATGGCCGGGAGCTCTCTGATGGGTGGCCGGGAGCATTGCGGTGGGCATGGCCGAAAGGACTGTGGTGGGCGTGGCCGGGAGCTTGTGGCTGGTGGTCAAAGCATTGTGGCGAATGACTGGAGTTCTGTGATGGATGACCAGGCGCTTCTTACTTTCCTGGCAGGCGATCAGACGCTGTGCTGCAGGCAGTTGGCGTGGTGACTGCGGGTGCCGGCGATCGAGGGCGTAAACGGCGATATTGGAGTAGGAGTTATTTCCAATGAGTGGCATTTTGAACATCTCGGACGCGGCGTCGATCGGGTTGCATGCCATGGCCGTGATGGCAACCCAGCCGGATCACCGGTACAGCAGCACCAAGCTGGCTGAGACCCTTGGCGCGCCCGAGCAGCATCTTCGCAAGGTGCTTCAGCGGCTGGCGCGGGCCGACCTGGTGGTTTCCGAACGCGGGCCCAGCGGCGGCTATCGGCTGACCGGCGACCCGAAGCGCACCTCGCTGTTGGAAATCTACCAGGCCATCGATGGCCGGTTGGCCCAGTCCGACTGTCTGTTCGGCCGGCCGCTGTGTCCCGGCGGCGACTGCATCTTCAGCCCGCTCGTCTCGACCATCCGCACGATGGTCAGCGAACACCTCTCGAACACAACCCTGGCCGTTCTGGCCCAGCGAATCAGGAGCAAGATCGATGAAACGACAGATCATTCGAATTGACGAAGCCAAATGCGACGGCTGCGGCCAGTGCGCCACCGCCTGCGCCGAAGGGGCCATCCGCATCATCAACGGCAAGGCCAAGCTGGTCAGCGAGAGCCACTGCGACGGTCTGGGCGCGTGTCTGGGCGAATGTCCGCAAGGGGCGATCACGATCGAGCAGCGCGAGGCCGCCCCGTTCGACCCAGACGCCGTCAAGGCCCTTCAGGCCCAAGGCCATACGCACGCCGAGCACGGACGTAGCTGCCCCGGTTCGATGGTCCGCCAGATGCAGCCGAAGGCGGCTGAGGCGGCCCACGGGACCGATCAGCCTTCGATGCTGGCCAACTGGCCGGTGCAGTTGAAGCTGGCCCCGATCACCGCGCCGTACTTCCATGAGGCGAGGCTGCTCGTCGCCGCCGATTGCGTGGCCTGCGCGGCGCCCGATTTCCACCGCCGGTTCCTCGCCGGCAAGGTCCTGCTGGTCGGCTGCCCTAAACTCGACGATGCCGTTGCGTATCAGAAGAAGCTGGCTGCCATCCTCAGCCAGAACCGGATCGTCTCGGTCGAGGTGGCGTTCATGGAAGTGCCCTGTTGCTTCGGCATGGTGCAAGTGGTACGATCAGCCATCGAATCCTCGGGGAAAAACGTCCCGCTGGAACTGGTCAAACTGGGGATCGATGGACAGGTCCGCTCGCGCGAGCGGTTCGACTCCGGCTGTGCGGGCGCCGCCGTCTAAGGGGAGGACCGACGATGGTCGTCGAAATCAAAAAAGGGGTGTACTGGGTCGGCGTGGCGGACTGGAGCCTGCGGTCGTTTCACGGCCACGAGCTCTCGACGCACCGAGGCTCATCCTACAACGCCTATCTGATCGTGGACGATAAGACGGTGCTGGTCGATACCGTCTGGTCGCCTTTCAAAGAGCAACTCCTCCAGAACATCCGCGAGGTGCTCGACCCGTCGAAGATCGACCTGGTGGTGGCCAACCATTCCGAGATCGACCATTCGGGCGCGCTGGACCTGGTGATGGAGCACGCCCCGCGGGCTGAGCTGGTGGTCTCGAAGCGCGGCCTCGAGAGCGTCAAAGGCCACTTCCATCGTGAGTGGCCGTTCCGGCCCGTCGCCACCGGCGAGCGAATCAATATCGGCCGCAGCGACCTTCTGTTCGTCGAGGCCCCGATGCTCCACTGGCCCGACAGCATGTTCACCTACCTGACCGGCCAAAACATCCTGATGCCCAACGACGCCTTCGGCCAGCACTACGCCACCGCGTTCCGCTACAACGACGAAGTCGATCAAAAGGAACTCTTCGAAGAGGCCCTCAAGTACTACGTCAACATCCTGACGCCCTACAGCCCGCAGGTCTCGCGCAAGATCGACGAACTGATCGCGATGAACCTGCCGGTCGAGATGATCGCCCCGAGTCACGGCGTGATCTGGCGGACCGATCCGCTGCAGATCGTCCACCGCTACAAGGCGTGGTCGGCCCAGACGCCCGAGCCGCGGGCGGCGATCCTGTTCGATACGATGTGGGACGCGACCCGCCGGCTGGCCGAGGCCATCGGCGAAGGGCTGGCCGACAAGGGCGTGGATCACAAGGTCCTGCACATGGCGACAATCGACCGCAACGACGCCCTCGTCGAGGTGTTCCGCAGCCGGACGCTGGCGATCGGCTCATCGACTCTCAACAACGGCGTGCTGCCCACCATCACGCCGCTGCTGGAGGATTTGCGCGGATTGAAGTTCAAGAACAAGGTGGGCGTGGCGTTCGGCAGCTACGGCTGGAGCGGCGATTCGGTCAAGGTGATCGAGCAGCACTTCGAACGCTGTAAGATCCCCGTGGTCCACGAGGCGATCACCTGCAAGTGGCAGCCGTCGCCTGAGGACCTCGACCGCGCCCGCGCCGCTGGGCGTAAGCTGGCGAACCAGACCATCAACGCCGAAAGCAACAATTGACGAGTCGCGAAAGGGGGTAAGCCATGAACACCGATCAGACTCTATCGGACATTCTCAACCGCCTCAAGGCTGGCCAAGCGAATGAGGACATTTGGCAGGAGGTCCGAGAACTGCTCGCCTCGGCTTCGCCGCAAGACCTCCCGCACATCGAAGCCCAACTCCGCGAAGCGGGCCTCGAGCCGCAAGACCTGCGCCACCTCTGTTCTGCCCATCTGGAGCTCTTTGCCGGCGCGGTCGATCGGCTTCGCCAGCGGGTGCCGGCGGGCCACATGTTGGATACGCTGGTGGCTGAGCACGAGATGATTCTGGGATTCCTCGATGAGCTGGAGGCGGCCAACCGCACGATCCAGTCGATGGACCGGTTCGATCCGCAGCGGGACGAGTTCGACACGCTCCGCCACCTGGCTGAGCACCTGGTCGAGACAGAGAAGCACCATCAGCGGGAGGAGGACGTGCTGTTTCCGGAGGTCGAGGCCCACGGCCTGACCGGTCCCAGCGACGTGATGCGGCTCGAACACGAAGAAATGCGGCCGATCAATCGCGAACTGCGGGAGCTGGCCGATTCGGCTGAAAGCATCGATTTCGACTGGTTCAAGAACCGCCTCAACGCGATGACCGAGGCGCTGGTTCCGACCCTCCGCGAGCACATCGCCAAGGAGAACAACGTGCTCTACCCAGCCGCTCTCGAGGCGATCGACAGCCCCGAACGCTGGGAGCAGATGCGCCAGCGCTGCGACCAGATCGGCTATTGCTGCTTTACGCCGGCAAGCGGACGGGTCTAGGCGGGCAACGCGGGTTCAACGGGAGGTAGTTCAATGGGAACGACGGGTCTTCGAAACGCAGCGATCGTGGCGTTCGTCGCGGCGATGGCGTTCCTGCTGATCGGAGGCTATTTCGCCAAGGACAAGGTCCCGCCGATCCCGCAACAGGTGACGGCCGACGGCGAAGTGGTGACCGACCACGATCAGATCAAGACCGGCCAGGACGTCTACCAGCGTTACGCCCTGATGGACCACGGCAGCGTCTGGGGACACGGGTCGCTCCGCGGCCCGGACTTCGCAGCCGTCTCGCTCCACCGGCTCGGCGAAGCGATGCGCGACTACTACGCCGCTCCGACCAATCCCCAACCCGGCGCCTTCGAGCAACTGCCCGAGCAGCAAAAACGCTCCATCCGCCTGCAGGTCATCGACGAAATCCACGAAAACAAGTACGACCCGCGGACCGGCGTCCTGACCCTCAACGCCGCCGAGATGTACGGCTTGGAACGTCACCGCGATTTCTGGGAACAGCAACTCGGCGAGGGCAGTCCGCGATACGGCTTCCTGCCCGATACCGTCCCGACCGCACAGGAGCGCCGGGCGGCGGCGGACTTCTTCTTCTGGACCGCCTGGGCCGCGGGCACCGACCGGCCGGACCAGAAGATGACCTACACCAACAACTGGCCGCCCGACGTCACCGTCGGCAACGTCGCCCCTGCCGAAGCCCTCCTCTGGAGCATCGCCTCGATCCTCGTCCTGTTCGGCATTCTGGGCGTCGTGATCTACATCGTCCATCGCTACGAGTTCTTCTACGGGTCGGCCCGCGCGGTCGAAGCCGCCCAGCGGATCATCGAGACCCCGCTGACCCCCAGCCAGCGGGCCACGCCCAAGTTCTTCCTCGTCGCCGGACTGCTCTTCCTGGTCCAGATCTTCAACGGCGGCCTGCTCGCCCACTACACCGTCCATCCGGCTCAGTTCTACATCGAGACCGTCGGCCAGATGTACGCCTACAGTTGGGCCAAGACCTGGCACCTCCAGCTCGCCATTCTCTGGATCGCCACTTCGTGGATCGGCACCGCCATCTACCTGGCCCCGATGATCTCCGGCCGCGAACCCCGTCATCAGAAGTTCTTCGTGAACCTGCTGTTTGTGGCCCTGGTCGCGGTGGTGGGCCTGAGTCTCTTCGGCGAGGTCGCCGCCATCCAAGGCTGGCTCGGCGAGACGTGGTACTGGCTCGGTCATCAGGGATGGGAGTACCTCGAACTCGGCCGGCTCTGGCAGATCCTGCTGTTCGCGGGCCTGATCTTCTGGCTGATTATCGTCTACCGCGCGATGGCTTCGATGTTCCGCTCCGGTCCCAAACCCAAGGACAAACAGGAAGCCGACCGCAAGGCGCTGATCCTGTTCTACGTGTTCAGCGCGATCCTGATCGTCGCCTTCTTCGGCTTCGGCTTGATGTACTGGCGCGGCACCCACATCAGCATCGCCGACTACTGGCGGTGGTTCGTGGTGCACCTGTGGGTCGAGAGCATCTTCGAGGTCTTCGGCGTGGCGGTGGTCGCCCTGTTCCTGGTGACCCTCGGCCTGGTTACCGCCACCTCGGCCCTGCGGGTGGCCTACCTGACGGTGATCCTGGCCTTCTTCAGCGGCATTCCCGGCGCCGCCCACCACTACTTCTGGAACGGCGGGCCGAGCTTCTGGCTGGCCATCGGCAGCGTGTTCAGTTCACTCGAACCGATCCCGCTGGTCCTGCTGGTGGTGCGGGCGTGGATGGAGTATCGCGAGATCAAACGCGCCGGCGGCCGCTTCCCGTACCGCTGGCCGCTCTATTTCCTGACCGCCAGCTCGATCTGGAATTTCGCCGGCGCAGCGGTGTTCGGCTTCATGATTAACCTGCCCATCATCAACTACTACGAGCACGCCACGTACCTGACCAGCAACCACGCCCACACCGCCCTCTTCGGCGTCTACGGCATGCTGGCCATCTCGTTGATCCTCTTTTCGTGGCGAGGGCTCGTCAAGGAGGAGCATTGGAATGACCGCATCCTGAAGATCAGCTTCTGGGGACTCAATGGCGGGCTGTTCCTGATGTTCCTGCTCACCCTGCTGCCGGTGGGCCTCATGCAGGTCTACTACAGCTACACGCAAGGCTTCTGGTACGCCCGGAGCGCCGATTTCTACGAACTGCCCATCGTCCAGACCCTGGGCTTCTGGCGGATTGTGCCGGACTCCGTGATTATCCTCGTGGGAGCCGTACCGCTGCTGTATTTCCTGGCCTCCACGTTCCCGAAACTCAGAGACAGCAAACCAGTTTCAAGAGAGTCATAAACTGCACGTGCAGTTGGGTTTTATGTAAGTGAAGGAAGGAGCAAGTAATGAACATGTTCTGCTATCAGTGTGAGCAAACCGCCAAGGGAACCGGATGCACGGCCCACGGCGTCTGCGGAAAAGATCCGGAGACCGCCGCTCTGCAGGACCTGCTGATCCATGCCTGCAAGGGCATTGCGATGTACGCCCATCGGGCCCGGCAACTCGGCGCCAAGGACCGCCAGATCGACGTCTTCGTCAACCAGGCGGTCTTTTCGACGCTGACCAACGTGAACTTCGATCCAAAGAGGCTGGAGCGCCTGCTTCGCCAAGCCGCCACGCTGCGCGACAAGGCCAAGGGCCTCTACCAGGACGCCTGCCGCAACGCCGGCCAGCAACCGCAGGAACTCACCGGACCGGCCCAGTGGCAGCCCGCCGCCAGCCTCAACGGCTTGGTCGACCAGGGCGAAGACGTCAGCATTCAGAAGCGCATCGACCGCCTCGGACCCGACGTGACCGGCCTGCAGGAACTGATGACCTACGGCATCAAGGGCGCAGCCGCCTACACCGATCACGCCCAGATCCTCGGCGTCGAAGACGACGCCCACTACGCCGCCGTCCACGAGGCCCTCAGCTACCTCGCCGATGAACCGACCGACGCGGCTGAGCTGACCGGCAAGTGCCTCTGGACCGGCCAGGTCAACCTCAAAGCCATGGAACTGCTCGATCGGGCCAACACCGATACCTACGGCCATCCGGAACCCACCGCCGTCCGCGTCACGCCCGTCCGCGGCAAAGCCATCGTCGTCTCCGGGCATGACCTCAAGGACCTCGAAGAGTTGCTCAAGCAGACCGCGGGCAAGGGCATCAACGTCTACACCCACGGCGAGATGCTGCCGTGCCTGGCCTATCCGGGCCTCAAGAAGTATCCGCACCTGGTCGGCAACTACGGCGGCGCATGGCAGGATCAGCGGCAGGAGTTCGACGCCTTTCCCGGCGCCATCCTGATGACCACCAACTGTATCCAGAAACCCAAGGACAGCTATAAGGACCGCATCTTCACCACCGGCCTGGTCGGCTGGCCGGGAGTTGCCCATATCGCGAATCACGACTACAAGCCGGTGATCGACGCCGCCCTCGCCGCCCCGGGCTTCACCGAGGACGCGCCCGAAAAGACCATCACTATCGGCTTCGGCCGCAACGCCGTGATGTCCGTCGCCGGAGCGGTCATCGACGCGGTCAAAGCCGGCAAGATCCGCCATTTCTTCCTCATCGGCGGATGCGACGGAGCCAAGCCCGGCCGCAACTACTACACCGAACTGGCCCAGCAGGTCCCGAATGACTGCGTCATCCTCACGCTGGCCTGCGGCAAGTACCGCTTCAACAAGCTCGAGTTCGGCGACATCGGCGGCATCCCGCGCCTCCTCGACGTCGGCCAGTGCAACGACAGCTACTCCGCCGTTCAGATCGCCGTGGCTCTCGCCAAGGCTTTCAACACCGATGTCAACTCGCTGCCGCTCTCGCTGGTGCTCTCGTGGTACGAACAGAAGGCGGTGGCCATCCTCCTGACGCTGCTGTACCTGGGCATCAAGGACATTCGCATCGGCCCCTCGCTGCCCGCGTTCGTCACCAGCCCGGTCCTCAACGTCCTGGTCGAGAACTTCGGCATCAAACCCATCTCGACCCCCCAGGA
>JAAYCJ010000093.1 GCA_012729815.1 Phycisphaerae bacterium
GGACTGAACCAATCGTGGATCGACAACCTGCGCAGCCTGCGGGTCATGGCGTCCGGCGCGGTGGATTTCCCGCCGAGCCTCCAGTGGGCCAGGAGGCCCGTGTGGTTCCCGTGGGCCAACCTGGGCGTCTGGGGCCTCGGGCCGCCGCTGGCCCTGTTGGCGGTCGGAGGGCTGGTGTGGACGGCGCGCGACATGCTTCGAAAGCGGGCGGGCGATGAAGTCCTGCTTTGGGTTTGGGTGATCTTCTGGCTCGTGCTTCACGCGTTCACGTTCAACTGCACGATGCGATACCTGCTTCCGATCTGCCCGGCTCTCGCCGTTTTGGCGGCCAGGACGGGAATCCGACTGTGGGATTCCGGACGAATGCACCGCTTGATTGCTCCAGTCGCCTTGGTGGCGACGGCCGTGTGGGCGTTGGCGTTCGCGCAGATCTACGCCCGCCCGCACACCCGCGTCGCGGCAAGCCGCTGGATCTATCAGAACGCCGATCCCTTCGCCCACACGATCGCCAACGAGACGGACTGGGACGACGCCCTGCCGCTGGTCCTCGACAACCACCCCTTCCCAGCCGACCGGCTCGGTCTGAAGCTGGATCTCTATGCACCCGACAACGCGGGCAAACTCGAACACATACTCTCGGTGCTGGATCGCGCCGACCTGATCGTGGTCTCATCCAACCGGCAGTGGGGATCGATCACGAGGCTTCCCGAACGTTATCCGCTGACCTGCGCGTACTACCGCCATCTGCTGGGCTGTCCGGACGATCGGGAGATCGCCTCCTGCTACCGCTGCGCCGTACCGGGGACTTTTCGCGGACGCCTCGGTTTTGAGTTGGCGGCGGTGTTCGAATCGAACCCGGCGCTGGGCCCGTGGCGGATCGGCGACCAGTCGGCTGAGGAGGCGTTCACCGTCTACGACCATCCGAAGGTGCTGCTGTTTCGCAAGCAGCCGGGGTACGACCCGCGGGCTGCGCGGGACCTGCTGAGCCGCGTTGATCTCTCGACGGTCATGCACCTGCGGCCGGACCAGTTTCCGCGCCATCCAGCCAACCTGATGTTGCCCGACCATCGCCTCGCCGCGCAGCGGGCCGGCGGAACGTGGCGAACGTTGTTTGACCCGAACGCGATTGTGAACCGCCGGCCCGTTGTGACGATCATGACGTGGTATCTGCTGATGTGTCTGCTGGGCCTATCGACGTTTCCGCTGATCTGGTTGGCGTTTCCGGGCCTGAGCGACCGCGGCTATCCAATGGCCAAGGCGGCGGGACTGTTGCTGCTGTCGTATCCGGTCTGGCTGGCCGGATCGCTCGGAGTCTCCGTCGATCGGCTCATCATCGCCGCCACCCTGGCGGGCATGGCGGCAACCGGGGCTCTTGTTGCCTGGCACAATCGCCGCACCTTCGGCCGGTTTCTCCGCGAGCGCTGGCGCTATCTCCTCAGCGTCGAGATACTGACAGCCGTCTTCTTCGTCGCGTTCCTGCTGATCCGCATGGCCAACCCGGACCTGTGGCACCCGTTCCGCGGCGGTGAAAAGCCGATGGACCTGGCATACCTGACCGCGGTACTCAAGAGCGCCACGTTCCCGCCTTACGATCCGTGGTTCGCCGGCGGCTACATCAACTACTACTA
>JAAYCJ010000094.1 GCA_012729815.1 Phycisphaerae bacterium
ATGGACCTCGGCGGCCAGTGGTGGAGCTACGGCAAAGGCCAAATGCAGGGATTCCATATCATCCGCAATAACCACATCCACCACTGCGGCGTCTCCGCCGTGTCCGCCTGGCACAATATGGCCAACGAGAAACTGCTCGTCGAAGACAACCTCGTGACCGACTGCTGCTGGATGCCCATCACCGACCACTACGAATCCGCCGGAATCAAAATCCACCGCACCGAACACTCGGTGATCCGGCGAAACGTGGTCCTGCGAACCGCGCACTGCGCCTCGCTGTGGCTCGACGGCGAAATCTTCAACACCCGCGTGACGGGGAACCTCTTCGCCGACGCCGCCCATCCCGCCTTCGGACACGTGTTCCTCGAAATCAACCAGGGCCCGAACCTGGTGGACAACAACGTCCTGGTCAACAGCGGCGGCAACGGATTCTACGAGCACGACGCCGAGCGGGTCTACCTCATCCAGAACCTGATCGCCAACGGCGACGACACAGCCGTCATGATGCGTTGCGGCGATCCCAAACGGGTCAATCCGCCCCTGGAAAACGAGCATCGGGTCTTCGCCAACGTCATCGCCGGTTTCCCGAGGTACATCCAGTTCCCCAACCGCACCAGCCACTCGGAGTTGAATCTGTTCGGCGAGCGGTTCGATCGCTTCCGCGACGCCTTCCTCGCCGACGCCGCCGCGGGCGAGGAGGGAACCGTGGTGGACCTGGACGCTTGGCGAGACATCGGTTTCGACCGCCGTTCCGAGGTGGCCCGGCTGAGCGTCTTTTTCAACCCGGACGATCTGACCCTCAGCATCCGCGCGCCCGGCGTATCGACCTGGCCCGCCTTTGACCGACTGCCGGAGACGTCGGCTCAAACGACCGCCGCTGTCGATTTCCTCGGTCGAGCGATACCGCCGCTCGCCTCGCCGCAGGTCGTACTGACGCACGACTATTTCGGCCGCCAACGACCCACGGGAACCATCCAGGTCGGCCCCTTCCTCAACCCGCCGCTCGACGGAACCCCCTTCAGCATCGATCCGCGAAAGAGAGACCTCTGACAGACCGAAGATGAATTATCCCGAGCCCAATGACGGGAGGACCAAGCATGTCTTCCAACAAACCTCTGCCCTACCGCCTCCTGTGGACCTGGGACCACTCCACCAACTGGGACCCCGCTCAGCCCGGCGGCCAGGAGGAAGGCTGCGGCAATCCCTACACCAAGCCCGCCGAGGCGTTCCTGAGCGACTACACCCGCCTGATCGACTGCATGGCCGACCTCGACCTCAACGGCCTGATCGTCTGGGGTTTCCTCCGCGACGCCCACGGCGGCGTCCAAGCCGCCCAGCGCCTCTGCGACTACGCCCGCCGCAAGAACGTCCGCATCCTGCCCGGCGTGGGCGTCATGGCCTACGGCGGGTTCTACTACCAGGGCGACCACGAGTTCTCCATGGCCAAATGGATCGAACGCTATCCCGAAATGAGCGCAGTCGACGAGAACGGCCAACCCTACAACTGGACCGCCTTCCCGCCCGACGGCCCGCACATGCAGGCCCTCTGCCCCTCCCGGCCAGCCAACGTCGAGTGGAACCTCAACGGCCTCCGCTGGCTGATCGACAACTTCGACATCGGCGGGATCAACTACGAAACCGGCGACTACGCGGTCTGCCACTGCGACCTCTGCCGCGACAAAAAAGCCGGCGTCAACGTCCTCTCGCCCGGCAAGCCCGCCGACAAGATTAACGTTTCCTTCGACACCATGGCCCACGTGTACCCGCTCCTGATGGACCAGGCCCATACCCTTAAGCCGGACCTCTGGCAGGTCTACTCCACCTACTGCGGCTACCGCAGCGACATGGCCCAAGCCGTCCGCCGCTTCCTCGACCCGATCCCACAGTACGCCATCTGCCAGTGGACGCTCACCCACATGCTCGACGACGACCACGACTTCCCCTGGGAAGACGACCTGCTCTTCCCCGCCCGCCACAACGTCGGCTTCTTCCACCAGGGCAGCCAGTGGTTCGCCGCCCTCGGCGGCAAAGGACCTTTCGGCCGATACGACCCGGTCATTGAGACCATCCAGAAAGCCGCCGCCAAAGGCTCACGCGCCGGCCTCGAAGGACTCGTCACCCACGGCGAAGTCGCAGCCGACCATCCCGCCTGGACCCAAAACTACCGTGCCTTTTCCCACTTCACCCACCATCCAGGCCGACGGGTCGAGGACCTTGAGGCAACAGGCCAATAGACTATCATTGGATCCGCTGTCGTTTTCTTGGAGACCAACCCATGGAAATCGGCTTCGACATCAGCTTCACCGATTTTCCCGTCTTCGGCCCCGACCTCGGCATCCGCGACGTCCAAGCCTGGCGCGAGCAGACCTGGGGTCCGCGCGGCATCGAGCTCGCCATGGACACCGCCGTCGCCGCCGGCGTCAGGACCGTCAACTTCCGCGTCCACGCCCCCGGCCCCATGTGGCCCTCCAACGTCCCCGGCACCACGCCTCACAACTGGGCCATCTACTCCCGCAAGCTCGGCTTGGAGCCCGACATGGGCCAGTGGAACATGGTCAAGGACGGCATCGACATCGCCCACCGCAAAGGCCTCCGCGTCCTCGGCTGGTTCGACATGACCGAAGGCCATGCCGGCCTGCCCACCGCCTGGTCGCTGAACCACCCGCAGTTCTGCATCGTCAGCCGCGACGGCGTCCGCATGGATGGACCCTTGGGCCTGGTCGGCAAGGACGGCACGACCTTCGACAAGACGATGGTCCACGTCGATCACGAAGAGCTGATCGCGCGCGGCTTCATGGATGTCTACTGCACCCGGCCGGATGGCGTCAGCATCGACCCCCAGCTCTCCTTCGCCTACCCGCAGGTCGTCGATTACCGACTCGCCCTGATCGACGAAGCGCTCGACTACGGCCTCGACGGCCTGTTCCTGGTCGCATGCCTCGGCCTCGGCTACGAACCGCCCGTCCGCGACAGCTTCAAACAGACCCACAGCCTCGATCCGCTCGACCTGCCCGAA
>JAAYCJ010000095.1 GCA_012729815.1 Phycisphaerae bacterium
AAACGCATTGGGGATTTGCCCCCGTCCGGGCGCCATCCAACCCACGCGACACCCAACGGAACGCAAATCCCCGACACGCCACTACTTATCCGCAGCCTATCGCCTGCGACGGATCACCATACCCAACCCGCCCATCGCAAGAAGGCCCATCGTCACCGGCTCCGGAACGCTCCCGACAACAACGTTGTCGTAGTGACAATAGGACGATGCGGTGTACAGCCCGATGTACAGGTCGTCCGGAACGTCGCTGAACGTCATCGTCTGAACCGTGCCAATCACATCCAGGCCGCTGTCGAAGGCGCTGAACCGCGCTTCCGTGCTGCTCAGACGCTCGATCTGGAACCAGATCCCATCCAGACCGCCAAAACCCGTCGCGATGTCCATGTCGGTCTCCACCGCGCCCGCATCGAACGAAACACGCGCAAATATCTTCGCGGTGTAGTTGTTCCACTGAACGCTCAACACCCTGCTGTCGTCCGTGGCCCTTCCACTCGTCCCGAGCGAATTCGTGGTCAGCAGAAGGGCGTTCGTCCCGTACGTCCCCGACGAGGACTCATCCAGGTACACCCGCGCGTACTCGCCCACGCCGACCGTGAACGCCTTCGTCGTGTAGTCCGCCTTGTTCCCGCCAAGATACACAAGTCCCTCGTCCTCTCGGGAAACGAAACCGTCGACGCTGTATTCCTCCCACGTCGCCGGGTCCTTCGTGGTGCCCGCGAACGACTCGACGTACGTCCCCGTCCCAGCGTCGTACTCAAATCCCGCCTGCGACGCCTGCACGGCCAGCAGTACCCACGCCACCGCCGCCAAACCTGCCCATCTTACCCTCGACATGCTCTTTCTCCTTTCGTCCTAAAAAATGTATTCGGATACACCATGCCCTCCTTCGCCCTTACAAATGCGGAAGATGCCGTATGTATCCGCATACATTCTACCAGGTGCGCCATTCCTGTCAAGAGGGTACCCCAAAACAAGGAAGAACCTTCACAAGCCCCGTCAATCAAACAATTTACATGCGATCGGCTGACCGGCCAACCACCGGACCCCCCAACCCTCCCCCAATACCAACTACTTCCCCATGACGGCGATCGTCTTGCGCTCCCGAAGCTTGCCCGGAACGGTAACCGACGGAATCGGCACCTCAGGGCCATCCAGGCGACGAAGCACCATCCGCGCCGCCTCCGCCCCGATCGTCATCAGATTCAGATCCACCGCCGTGATCGGAAGCGACGAACTGAAACCGATGCTGATATCGTCACACGAAATCAGCGAAAACCGACCCGGTATCCGCCATTCGCGATCGTACGCCACCTCCGCGATGGAATTCGCCATCCCAGAATCCTGCGCCACAACCGCCGTGACCGGATCCTCCAGCGTCAACCAGAACTCCAGCCGCTCTTCAATCCTCGCGTACCGCTGCGACTGTATCTCCGCATACGAACCCCTGGCGGGAATCACCACCGGCTCATCGGAACGCTCCACCCGCGATAGCCCGACGCGGGACATGCTCATGATATACCCGTCATGGCGGGCCCGGACGTAGGCGTGCTGCGGACCCGATGCGTCCATCATGCTGCCCAGATACGCGATACGCCGATGACCCCGTGAAACCAGGTGGCCCACAGCCGTCTCAGCCGCCCCCCGGTCGTCAGGAACGACACAGTTCATCGCCTGTGGCGACGCCGGGTTGATGTCCACGTACGGACAAGGTATCCGATGGTAAATCCTCGACGTATCACCCACAAAATGCGGCAGGTGCATGATGATCCCGTCACAATAATGCTTGCTCAGCAGCGGAGACTCAAGAATCTCCTCAGCCGAAACGTCGCTCGCGCTGGATACGTGACCCATGTTGAGCAGGTACTTGCCTTCCGCCAGCACGCTGACAATCCCATCCACCAGAAAACCAAAAACACGGGCGTTGGAAACGTCCAGAGACACCAGAAGTCCGATCACCCCGCTCTTGCCCCGCGCCAACCCCTGAGCCGAGGCCGAAGGAATGTAGTTCAACGCCTTCATCGCCTCGTGAACCCGCGCGCGAGTCGCGGGAGCCACCGCATCCGGCTTGTTGATCGTTCGCGAAACCGTTGCCTGGGTTACCCTGGCCAGACGGGCCACGTCGTAAGCCGTGATCGTCTTCGACAAGGATGTCGGTCTTGACTTCGCCAACAATGACCGCCTTCTCAAACAAAACCATCAGAACCACCCAGACCTGAATGCGAATACACCCACTATAGCACGTTTCACCCAATCCTGGAAGCCCCTGACCATCCGCTCCCCCCAGGAATGTCTGAGGATACACCCCCCTCGCCCCCAACGCCCCTCCTCACCTTCGCGACCTTCTGTTCAAACCCTCCGCGATTCCACAAGAGAACCGAACCCGCGCCTGACCCACATCTCCCGGCGGAAACCCGTAACCGTTGTCGGATGGCTTTCTTCCCGGACGTCCCAGTCGTCTCCCGCTGTTTCCGTTATTCGGCTGTCGCCCGACCGTCCTTCTCTTGCAGTCGTCTACAGCCGGTACGATCGAATGCGATGCATCCAGATCAGGTACACGAACCACAGGCACGCCGGAATCAACGTCAGGACGAGCAGCAATCGTGACGACGCTCCCGCCGCCTCGCCGGCCCACGCCAGCAGGAACCCCATCGGAACCGAACCCACCAGCAGCGCCGCGTAGAAACGTCCCTGGTGCATCCGAGATAAACCCGCCAGGAACGTCAGCACCTCGGGCGCCACCGGCATCGCCCGCGAAGCGATGATCCCGCCCACGCCCCATGTGTCGAAAAACTGCTGCAGATCCGCCATCTCCTGCTCATCGGCCAGGAACCTCGCCGCCTTGCGCCCCGCCAGCCGAGCCACCCAATAGGCGACCACCCCCGCCAGGAACGACCCAGCCGATCCCACGACCCCGCCCCAGAATACGCCATACATGACCCCAGCCGTCGCCACGACCGGCGACGTCGGAATCGGCAGGAACAGGTCGCCCACCAGCAACGCCATGACCACCGCCCACGCGTACGATCTCGACGAACCAACCCAATCCGCAAACTCCGGTGACGCGAAGATGGCATCCATCTTCTCGTGCCAGAGAAAGTAGGGAGCCAGGACAAACACCACCAGCACTACCACGATGCCGGCAAGCTTCAGATGCAGCAGCCGTCTACGTTCCATTCAGTAACCAACTGGGGCAAGTCTCGAAAGACCAACTTTCAATCTTCTTCATTATCTCCGCCGCCTTCTGCTCAAACCTCCGCCCCTCCGCGCAAGAGCAGCCTTCACCTCTTCTGCTTCGCCGTCAACGAACGGCTTTCTCAGGCCAAATCCGAAATCCGCAATTCGAAACTCGAAATCCAACTCCCTCCGCGTGGTCCGCGTGCTCCGTGCCCCCCAAAAAGGACCGCCAACACCGCCGGATCATCCCCCAGCGACAGCCCTAAAGCCTAAAGCCCAAAGCCTAAAGCCTCTTCCCGCCCTACGCCGCCTCCTGCTCCTCCGTCGGCTCCGGTTCGCCTTGCCCCTTGTCGAACTTCACCCCCACCTTCTTCGACACGCCCGCGTCCTGCATCGTGATCCCGTACAGTACGTCGGCGTAGCTCATCGTCCGCTTGTTGTGCGTGATCACGATGAACTGCGAGTGGTGCAAAAACTCCTGGATCACCATATTGAACCGGTCCACGTTCGCCTCGTCCAGCGCCGCGTCCACCTCGTCGAGGA